>CAYVAO010000347.1:0-2949 GCA_964448895.1 uncultured Christensenella sp. | reverse complement strand
AACGCTGTTTGCGATGTCGTCGTCTATTGGGCCGCCGATGAAGATGATTCGGTCCTTGAGCAGACGGCTGTAGATATCATAACTGCGTTCGCCGTGGCTGGTCTGCTCAATGACCATTGGGATGAGGTTCATACGCGTTCCCTCCTTCTTGGGAAAATGGGGATGATTCAGGCAAAAGGGAAGGAGGATTACTCCTTCGGTTCCGGCTTTTTCGCCGCTTTCTTCGCGGGCTTTTCGGCCTTCTGCTCGGCGGGTTCGCCCTTGACGAGCACGACGCTGTCGGTCACGATCTTGACGGCTTTGCGCGCGATCACGTTGTCGGTGAGATATTCACGGTCGTCGTCGGATAGCGTCTTTTCAAACTCTTCCGCGCTCTTGCCGCTGCCGTCCGCGTATTCCGCGATGATGGCCTTGAGGTCTTCGTCCGTGCAGGCAACGCCTTCTTTATCGCCGATGGCTTCGATGACGAGCTGCATCTTCACGCGCGCGGCGGCTTCGGTGCGATAGCTTTCCTTGAGGCCGTCCATGTCGGTGCCGGTGTATTTCACATAGTCTTCCAGCGAAAGTCCGCTCATGCTCAGCTGATAGCTGATATCGCGCAGCATGTAGTTGATCTGGCGATCGACCATCACGGTCGGGATGTCCACGATGGCGTTGTCCGCGGCCTTTTGCAGCGCGATGTTCTCAATCGCGGTCTGGCGGTTCTTCGCGGCCTTTTCTTCCATCTTGGCTTTCTTGTCCGCCTTCAGCGCGTCGAGGGTGTCAAAGTCCGAAATGTCCTTTGCAAACTCGTCGTCCATCGCGGGCAGTTCTTTGATCTGAACGGCCTTGATCTTGATGGCGAATACCGCGTCTTTTCCGGCGAGGGGAGCGGAATACTCCTCCGGGAACTTGACGTTGATGTCTTTTTCTTCGCCTGCCTTGAGGCCGACGAGCTGCTCTTCAAAACCGGGGATAAACGTGCCGGAGCCGATGACGAGCAACTGGTCTTCCGCCGTGCCGCCTTCAAACTTTTCGCCGTTCACACTACCGGAATAGTCCAAAATGACGCGATCGCCTGTTTCCACAGCGCGGTCGACTTCGATGAAGCGCGCGTTCTTCTCGCGCTCTTTCTCGATCTCGGCAACCACTTCTTCGTCTTTGACGACGAAGTCGGGTTCCGGTACTTCGAGCTTTGTGTAGGCACCGAGGGTAACTTCGGGTTTCAGCTGCACTTCTGCGGTGAACTCCACACCCTCGGCATCGATCTTGTTGATATCCAGCGAGGGCTTGTCCACGGCGGTGAGGTCGTGCTCTGCCAGCGCTGCGTCATATGCGTCGCCCCAGACGAGGTCGAAGGCTTCTTCGTAGAAGACGCTTTCGCCATACATCGTCTCAATGACTTTGCGCGGGGCTTTTCCCTTGCGGAAGCCCGGCACGTTGTAGCGGCTTGCGGTCTTTTGGTATGCTTTCTGTACGGCTGCGCCGAACGCCTCAGGCGAAACGGAAATCGTCAGTTTTGCGCGGTTGTTCTCTAGTTTTTCAAAGGTTGCCATGTGCTCCTCCAACTGTATATCGATTGATTCTTGTATCGAAATTGGCATAAATCGCCAGTATCAAACAATATTAACATAGGAAATCTCTCATTGCAACCCGTAATCAGGCTTGTTTTGTGTGACTTTAGCACTCTTGACGCCACTGTGACAAACGCCAAATTCGCGGCTGCGGGAACACACGAATTTTTATGAAGATATCTGCATAAAAGCTGGCGAAACGGGTGCTTTTGCGCTATATTGGTATGGAACATTATACAATTGTACAAAATCGGGAGGAAATGTAACCGTGATCGACGAAAAACGCATGGTCTTGCTCAATGGGTTGCCGCAAAAAATTCACATCAAGAGTGCGGACGAGACAAATCCTGTGCTGCTGTTTTTGCATGGCGGGCCGGGCGTTTGCAACCGCCACACGATCATGACCGATCACGCGGATCTTTCAAAGACATTCACCATCGTGGCCTGGGATCAGCGCGGCAGCGGCGGTTCCTATTACGGCGCAAAGAAAGAAACGCTCACCGTCGACCAGTTGGTAGAGGACGCAAACGCCCTTGTTGGCTGGCTCTGCGAGCGGTTTCATAAGGATAAAATCTTCATCATCGGCGGCAGCTGGGGCTCGGAACTTGGCACCTATCTTGCCAACCGTCATCCGGAAAAGATCGCGGCCTATGTCGGCTTTGGTCAGGTGGTGGACGGCGCGAAGAATGAGGAGATCAGCTTTGCGTTTGCCATGGAAGAGGCGAAAAAAGCGGGAGACGAGAAATCGATTGCGATTCTGGAGCGCGTCGGCCCTCCGGTCAGGGGTGTTTACAAAGGCGGCTTTGACGGCATGATGGCGCAGCGGAATATCATGATGAAATACGGCGGCTACAGCAAGAGCGCGAAGAAGCGCAGCTATTTTTCATCCTTCGTCGTACCGGTGTTTCTCTCCGGCGAATATACGATTCGCGATCTGTACGGCCTCGTGCGCGGATATAAATATGTGCTCACCGAAATGAGGGACGCGGTTCGAGAGACCAACTTTCCCGAGACTTGCACCAAGTTTGACGTGCCGTATTTCGTGTTTGACGGGGTATTAGATCAAAATACGCCTGCGTCGTTGGTGCAAGGCTGGTTTGATAGCATCGAGGCCCCGCAAAAGGAGCTCATCTGGTTTGAGCAATCGGGACACAACCCGATGGGAGACGAGCCGGAGAAGTTTAAAACGCTATTAATCGACCGACTGACCGCGATCGCGAAGAAGGAGAAGAACTTGTAACAGATTGAGTGTCCATAGAAGATTACCAGCTGACGCGTTTTGAAAGCAAATGTGTGCAATAAACCATTTGCCAAAGATAGACCTTTATTGTATACAGTGAAACAACATTTGAAGGGAAGAAACATGAAGATATTTTTGTTCCTAGCGTCTTGTTTT
>CAYVAO010000346.1:0-2959 GCA_964448895.1 uncultured Christensenella sp. | reverse complement strand
GAAGGTCGGCGTCGTGCAGATGCCATGCCCGGAGATGAACTGCCTCGGCCTCGACCGCGGCGACCCGGACGGCGCGAAACGGCCGCTGCTGGAGGAAAACTCCAGAATCCGGCTCGAACTGACGCGGCAGGCGGGCGCGCGGCGCGTTTTAAACGCGCTTGTGGAGCAGGTCGTCTATTTAATGGAAGAATACCGCAGAAACGGATTTGAAATCCTCGGCGTGCTTGGCGTAAACCGTTCGCCGAGCTGCGGAGTGGAATCGACTTCTTCCGAAGGCGCGGAGATTGCGGGGGAGGGTGTATTCCTGCAGGCGCTGCACGCGGAGATGAACCGGCGCGGCATTTGCGTTCCCATCGCCGGCATCAAGGACGGCGAACCGGAAAAGACGGCGTTGGCCGTCCGTCGGATGCTTTGCATGCCGGATGCAGAGGATTTATAAAAGGAGAAACAGTTTGAAACATCTGTATCTGATCGGCGGGACGATGGGCGTGGGGAAGACCACCGCCGGGAAAATACTGAAGAACAAACTCGATCGCAGCGTCTTTCTGGACGGTGACTGGTGCTGGGATATGCATCCGTTTACCGTTACGGAAGAGACAAAACGGATGGTCATGGGGAACATCGCTTTTCTTCTCGGCAGTTTTTTGAACTGTTCCGCCTATGAGCATGTCGTTTTCTGCTGGGTTATGCACGAGCAGGCAATTATAGACGAGCTTCTTGAGCGCATTGATACGACGAGCTGCGAAACGCATATTCTCTCGCTCGTGTGCGGGGAAGCGACGCTTCGCGAGCGGATCGGCGCCGATATCAAAAACGGCCTGCGTACGGAGAACGACCTGGAGCGGAGCGTTGCCCGTCTGCCGCTCTACAAAAAGCTGAACAGCCTGAAAATTGACTGCACGAACAAAACACCGTACGAAACCGCGGACGCGATTTTATTAGCCTGCGGCGTTGAACCATAACCGTTCAGTGCTCGTGCGGGTGCGATTCCTTACTTTGCCGCGCCTTCCTGAGCAAAAGAGTTCGAACTTCCTCGGCGGGCACGCTCTGGCCAAACGCAATCTGCAGCGTGCTGGAACCGAGTTTATAGCCGCGCTGTTCGAGCGCGGAGCGCTCTTCCGCCAGCAAAACGTTGGAGCCGATTCCCAGGCTTACATGACTTGTAAACGCGCTGAATCCAACGAACGGGCCATGGTAATAGTAGAAGAGCACGTTGTAAGCGATCGCCTCACGCGCTTCAGGCACACATTCGAAAATGAGCGCGCGAAGTTCGCGCATAATCAATTGCGCTTCCGGCGGAAAGAGCGCGATGTACGCGTCCACGGATTCCGGTTTTTCGGGCATAGCAAAACACCTCACTCGCCGTCGAAATAGTCGGCTTTGTCGCGCGTAAAGTAGAGCTGGCTGATGCCGCCGCCCCAAACGCCGATCTTGCCGGAGTCGGGATAAAAGCAGATCTCCGGTTCGTTAGCGGTGTCGATGTCTAGGTATACGAGCGGTTCCGTCTCGGAGGCGTTCGTAAGGATATGCGCGCCCGTTTCGCCGCGCGGGAAAAAGAGAAAATCACCCGCGGTCACTTCCGGCTCGCCCTCCGGCGCGCGCAGGGTTCCGACGCCGCTGATGAGGTAAAAGCACTCCTCATTGAGAATATGGTAGTGGTAGGGGTATCCGGCTTTCTTCGGCGGGATTCTCATAATAGCCGCCGTGCATTGTTTCGCGTCCTTTTTTGCGACAAGCTCCTGCTTTTCATACTCAAACTTCTCTTTTGCGGCGCGCCGCGTCCAAACCGCGTCCGGCGCGTTCGTATGGCGGATGATGGGCATAGCGATCACTCCTTTTTCTATTTCTACCTACATACCAGTCATTTCTTTGTGGATTTTTCTCGAAAGCAATCAGCAAAACGGTTCGATGGATTCCTTTATCAGTTGTATTCTATCACGAACGACCGGCTTAAACGTAGAGGCAATCGCAACCACCAGATTTTTTGCCGTGTTAACGTAGATCATGTTTCCTCCGTCGCCAATCGCAGCAAAGCTGTCCGCATCCAAAATCCACCAGAGAAAACCATACGATAGATTGCGTTCATCCCAGCGGCTTTGAATGCGGGTGCTTTCGTCGACCCATGCGGCGGAGACGATTTGCCTGCCGTTCCAAGCTCCGCGGTTCAGCAGGAGCTGACCGATCCTTGCCATATCCGAAGGCGTTAGAAATAGGCCCCAACCCGCCGAGTTGACGCCCTGGGGGTCGGCAACCCATCCGTGCTTATGGAAATCTTTCATAATGGAGAGCTGCTCTTCTTTCGTGTGAAAAACAATATCCTCGGAAACATCAATTCCAAGGCAAGAAAACAGATGCTGACCGGCAAATTCTAGCGTTGTTTGCCCGGTCACATTTGTGAGAATACCCGATAGGATATCCGGCCCAATTAAGGGCGTATAGCGGAATGCTCCAATTTCACCTTTGCCGCCTAACAGGTCAAGCGCACTCTTGACCCAGCTCTCGCTCGAAAAGTACTTTGTGTATGGAGCGGACTTGTATTTAAAAGGGGTTGTCATGGTCAGCATATCCCGAATTGTAACGCGCTGCGCGGTGTTTTCGCCTCTCTTGAGCTTGTAATCCGGAAAGAAATCCAGCACCTTCTGGTCTATGCTCTTGATATACCCTCTATCAAGAGCGATGCCGATCAGCAGGGAAACGATGCTCTTTGTTACGGAAAACACATGGAAGGTGGTGGCGGCGGTGTATCCGTTAAAGTAATTCTCGTATTCTGTTATAGAGTTTTTCTGCACAATGATTCCTGCGATGTTACCGTGTTCGCGGAGGATAGTCGACTCCAATTCTTTCACTTTTTCCTGATTCATACAGACAATTCACCTTCTTCTTTCTTGGTGTTGTACTGAATCAGAAGATATATCCATTAAAAATGATTTTCAAGAACTATTTTAATCATCGTATTTAT
>CAYVAO010000345.1:0-2961 GCA_964448895.1 uncultured Christensenella sp. | reverse complement strand
CCTGTATTTCCAAGCGCGGCCGCAAGCAGCTACGGAGCATACTGTATCAGATGGCGTTCACGATGGTTGGCAAAAACGCAGAAATGAAGGCTCTTTACTGTCATTTGACCACAAGAAAAGACAACCCGCTGAAGAAAAAACAAGCACTAGTGGTGGTTTCCAAGAAGATAATCACGGTGATATACAGCCTGTTGAAAAAGCAGGAAGCTTATAAACCTGAACTCGTGCTGGGCACGGTCAGAAAAGAGATGATGATGGCCGCCTAAAGTTTGGCGTGAGGGTATTCGCTGATAAGGCAGAGGGTAAGGAGGATCTCTCCATCAGCCCTTAAATGAGGCAGTATTTAAGCTATACAGCTGCCCCCTGCCTTTATTATAAAAATAGCACGAAGGAATGTAAGCGAAACCAAAGGGTTTACGCAGCGAGACATGATAGGGTGAGTTTTATGATATACGTCAGCGTCCCGAATTTTTCGCGCAAAATTTTTGAAACTCCGGTCGGGCTACCCTTCCTACGTTTCAAAAATTTAAAATAAAACCAAAACGTGAGAAAACACGAGTAAATAAAAGAAAAATTTCAAAAAAAGAGATAGGAGAGAATGAATATGTTGCATTTTATTGGATGGATGATCATCGGCGCGCTCATCGGTTGGGTTGCGAGCAAGATTATGCATGGCAAAGGCGGATTGATCCGCAATATCATCGTCGGTATCGCGGGCAGCGTGGTCGGCGGTTGGTTGGCGCAGTATGCCGGCATCGGCTCCGGCAACGTTTGGTCGATCGGAGGCTTTCTGATCGCGGTCGGTGGCGCGTGTATCCTGATCCTGATCAGCAGACTGATACTCGGCAGGAATTAACGCGATCGTGTTGATTCCGGTGCTTGCCGGGACGAAAACTGGATAGAGCAAAAGGAGCTGCCTCAAACAGCTCCTTTTCTTGTCTAATATTAACGTTGATGAGATTTCAAGTATCTTTGCGCTGATTCCGCAGCATGCCGCACTTATTTTCCGGCAGATACTCGAAGCGGTGCTTCCTGTACAATTGATCGGCAGGTTGATTGGCAATCAGGCAGATATAGCTATCCTCATAGGCGTTTTCATCGAAGTAGTGGTCGATTGCCTGCATCACCTGTTCGGCATAACCTCTTCTTTGGTACGCTTTGTCTACCATGATATCGCTCACGACAAACGTGATTCCGCCGTCACCTGCGACCCTGCCAAATCCGATCAAGGTGTCTTCATCGTATAGCGAAACGGTGAAAAGAGAGTTTTTCAGCGCGATTTCGCTTCTCTTTAAGTCCTTTGAACCCATGCCGGAACGCAGACGAAGGCTCACATAATCTTCCGCTGCGGGCGGGGTATCTGTTAGACGTATGCTCAATATTGCTGGTTCCTTTCGTTCCTGTTGCTGTTGCGCGGAGAATATGCCTCACGCGAGCGGTTTTCGTTATTGTACGATCGAGTGGACGGAGATATAGAACTCCTCCTGACTGGGCTGAAATTTCTTTTCCATCGGTTCGAGCGTTTCGTCATACCGCTCTGCTGCGACTTCATCAAGATCGTCAAACACAGCGCTTTGGCGGTAAATCCAGTGTCTGCCATCCAGCACATCCGGCTTTAGCTCCTTGACCATCATGGCGGAAGGGCAAACTCCGTTAGACAACGAGATATTACGCTTTTTGCAGCTGATGAATCCGCGGCTGACATAGTTATTCGGGTTGCCGAAGATGACGATCACGTCGTAGCCAAGCGCGAGCGCCCGCCGGAAGGACTCTTCCAGCAAGAGCTTGCCGTAACCCATACGCTGATACTCAGGCGCGATGCAGACCGGGCCGAAGGTGAGAATGTGCTTCTCTTCGCCCGCGTCGTCGACGAGCTTTGTCTTTGTATACATCACGTTTCCGATGATCCGGCCTTCGAGTTCCAGCACCAAATCCAGCTCCGGCACAAAGTCTGGGTGCGGGCGCATCATACGAACGAGATAATGCTCATTGCAACCCGGAACGTAAAGGTTATAGAATGCGAGTCGAGTCATTTTTTCCACCGCGTCGTAATCGGCGGGGGTCTCGTTTCGAATGATGATGTTTTGGTTCATGATGATCCTCCGATGATGGTGAAAAAACGTTAGCTAAATTCAAAAACATGAGAACCAGGTTTTCGAACCTCATTATATCAGAGTGAAATGCGAAATTCTAATGGAACGAGTGCATCCCATGCAAATCAACGTGCAATTGATGTATAAGGCTGATCACTTGGCGGGCATATCCGTTCGGAAGACTGAATCCGTAGAAAGATTGCAAGTAGCGCCATCGGGCTCGCGAGAGCTGCACTTTTTAAGACGGACTCAATGATAGGCGAGTGGTTTTGTAGTACGTTTGCGAATAGAACGGGACTAAACACGCAGAATGACGCAACATACAGTAAGATCCGCGTCAGCACCATTCCAGCAAGTTGCTTTTTCAGCGAGAGGATGATCAACAGAGCGGTAGACAGAGTAAATAGCGCGAGGCTGACGTAATCGATGCGAATCATAAGCTCAAAACCGTAAGTGATGCGCCAGATCACGATTGCAACCAACGTTGACGCAACGGAGCAAACGCAACCTACGAGCGCGAAGCGAATCCACTTGCGTTGATGTGGAAATAAGCATAGGATACCAACGCAACCCAGAGCTAATAACGCGATGAGATGCCGTAGAGGATAAAGAATCATAAACGGACGTTCAAACGAGAAAGTGGTTCCCAGTAGCCACTCAAAGCCGTAGCCGAAGTAAAAATTGACGAGGATTGCAATGCTGATCACGGCAAGCAAAACCTTTAGGCGCATCCCAGTGCGAACGCTTGAGATTCTCTTTTCCGAGTAATTCAGTGCCGACTGAATCGCGTCGTTTGCCACGGCGTTGTCCGTGGTTGGTTCTGCCGATCGCTTCGCGTTCAGCAACTCCGACAGACTCACGTCGAGTG
>CAYVAO010000344.1:0-2968 GCA_964448895.1 uncultured Christensenella sp. | reverse complement strand
CCCTGGGGCTGGCTCTTTGGCGGCGCGGCGGGCGGCGGTGCGCTGATTTACCTGTTTGCTCTTTGGCAGAGAAAACGGAACAAACGAGCGGACTAAACAAAAAAACGGATGCGAAAGCATCCGTTTTTTTGTTGCGATATAGGGTTACTCGGCGTCGGACTTGGGCGCTTCGCCGTCGTTCGGCTTGGTGCGCTTCTGGTCGGCGTAGGCGTGGAAGGCGTTCTTGCCGTCCTCTTCCCACCAGTCGTCGTAATATTCCCAGTCCTTCCAGTCCTTCTTTTCGCTCTTTGCGCCGTGGTGACGGTGCTTCTTGTGGTGCTTTCCGCCGTCGTCGCCGGAGTGGCTCGACCCGCCGAATCCAAAGAGGATTTTCGCGAGCAGGAAGAGGCCGAGGCCTTCCCAGAACCCGATGGTGCGCAGGCCAAACAGGCTCGGCATCAGCCAGTTCCAGAGCCACATGATGACGTTGCCAAAGAGCAGGCCCAGCAGGAATGCGCCCGCAATCCCGAGAATCGTATACAGCGTGTATTTGAGCCAGTCCGGCATCTTGTCGACGCTTTTTTTCAGTTCGCTCATGAGTATCGTTCCTTTCTATGTTGTGTATTGTCGTATTTGTTGTAGGTGGATCAATTTTGTTATCCGGATTCGTCCGCTTGCTCCATCAGCTGGCGCAGCGCTTTCACCGCGCGGCTCTTGCGCGAGAGCAACGTGCCGATGGGTTCGCCCCAGGCCTCCGAGAGTTCGCGAAAGGACTTTCCCTTCAGCTCGGTGGCAATCAGGATCGCGCGCTGTCGCGGTTCCAGCTTGCCGATGGCCTCCGTGAGCCGGTGCATCTGTTGGATTCGCTCCTCCTCGGCAAAGGGTTCCTCGTTGTCGGCAACGAGCGTTTCCAGAAAGGAGTATTCGCCGTCCTCGCTCGTCATGCCGTCGAGGCTCGTGGTCTTCGCATGGCTGCGCTCGTAGTCGACGATGCGGTTTCGGATTGCGCGGTAGGCATAGGCGGCGAGGTTTTCCACCGGACCGTTCGGCTCCAGCCGGCTCACGAGGGAGAGCATCACGTCCGCAACAATATCCTCCGCGTCCATTTCGCTGATGCGGTGCGCGCGCCGCCGTACGAAACGAACGAGGTTTTCCCCGTCACGTGTGAAAAACGCATACCATTGGCTGGTATCGACCTGCTCCATCGTGCTGTTCACTCCTTACACTCTATTGACGGTGGTGGGCGGTATTTATTGCAGAAAAAAACAGATTTTCTTAAGATATATCATATTTGTCGAAAGATAGATAGAAAAAGAGCACGTTTGTCACGTGCTCTGATTTATTTGCTATCGGGTCAAGGGTGAAGCCCTTAGAGAATTTTTCATCTCTCCCTCAGTTAGCCTGCGGCTGGCAGCTTCGTCATCCGAGGGAGCCTAGATAATCGGAGAAAGGAATCCGCCGCCGGGCAGCTGGTAGGACTGGCTGTTGAGATACGCGTTCTCCGGCGCGTTGGAATCGTAGTAGAGCGAAAACCCGTTGGACTGAATGTTCTGGTGCGTCGTGTCCGCGTTGACCAGCGCGGTGATGTAGCTGTCCGCCGTCAGCGAGAGCATGCTCGTTGCGTCGAGCGAAACGCTGGCCTTCGCGGGCAGCTCGCTGCCGAGTTCGCCGGTGAACGACGCACCGTTGACGAGCTTGAACTGCAAAAGCGAGCCCTCGCCCAGAATCGGACTGCTCGTGATTGCCGTTGCGTCCAGCGTCAGCGTGTTTTCACCGGAGAACACGCGTAAAAGATCGCTGTTTGCGGCCTTGAGCGTAACGCTGCTAAGGGTGACGTTGCCGCCGCTGAGCATCAGTCCGGCGGAGTCCATTCCCTCCGTCGAGAGAATCCCGCCCGTCATGGTGACGGTGCCGCCGTCGTGAACGGTGAGCGCGGGGGAAGCGGTGCCGGAGGTGTAGACGTAACTGCCATTCATCGTCAGGCTGGACTCGGCTCCGGAAACATAGCAGCCAAACGCGCCGAAGCCATTTGCCGTGATGTTGCTGTCCGAAAGCGTCATCTGACCTTTACTCAGCACCGCAACCGCCGCGTTGATCCCGCTAGAGAAATCATTCTTGGCGTCGCCGGTCTTGTTGATGTCCGCGCTGGGCATCTTGAGCTGTCCCGCGTTTTGAACGACCACGGTGTTTTCATATGGTGCGCTGGATGCGTAGGCGCCGCTCGTGATCTCTTCCGTCGTGCCGTCTACGCTATAAACGCCCGTATGTTCTGCGACTTCGTTGTTGCCATAGCCGCCGGCAGCGGCGTCCTCGCCGATGTATATGGTTTCCGGCTCGGCGGTTGCGTTCTTCGCTGCTTCGACGGCGGATTTCCCGCAGCCAAAGGCGGCAATCATCAGCAGGGCGACGGCGAACGTTGCCGCGCGTTTCCAGAAGGAACGATTCATAACTAACACACTCCTTTTTTTGGAATGAACGATGGAAAACATTGGATTCGATCAAGGGTATCATACCGGTTACTTGTGTCCCGCGCATGAAGCATTCTTGAAGCTTTTGCTAAAAAAGCATCCGCTTACTTGGTAGTAAGCGGACGCTTCGTGTTCCTATGCCAGTTTCTTGGCCAGCCGTACGCGAATTTCCCGAATGAACGCGATGCTGGTGACCGCCTTTGGAGTCATGCCCTCGACGAGTCCCACGAGGTCCTTCGTCATGATGCCCGCGTTGAGCGTTTCGATCGAGGCTTCCTCCAGCTTATGGCCAAAGGCCTCCAGCTCCGGCAGGCGATCCAGCTCGCCGCGCTTTGATAGCGCACCGCTCCAGGCGAATATGGTTGCCATCGGGTTTGTGCTGGTCTCCTCGCCTTGCAGGTATTTATAATAGTGGCGGGTGACCGTTCCGTGCGCCGCTTCGTACTCGAAGTTGCCGTCCGGCGACACGAGCACGCTCGTCATCATCGCGAGGCTGCCAAACGCGGTGCTGACCATGTCGC
>CAYVAO010000343.1:0-2977 GCA_964448895.1 uncultured Christensenella sp. | reverse complement strand
TGATCCTTGATGTACTGGCCCTGGATGGTGCCGACCATGTAGTTATCAAACGTGCAATAGTAGCTGACGGCGTCGGTGTCCATGATCAAGCGGTCATAGGCGATGACGGTAATGCCGGCTTCCTTCGCGGTGCCGAGAACCTGGGTCAGCGTCTTGCCGTCGATGGCGGCGATGACGAGAACCTTCACGCCCGCGGAGATCATGTTTTCAATCTGGCTGACCTGGGTTGCGACTTCGTTGTTGGCGTATTGCAGGTCAACTTTGAAACCGGCTGCTTCGAACTTTTCTTTCATGTTCGCGCCGTCTTGATTCCAACGCTGCAGATCCTGGGTGGGCATCGAGATACCGACAAATTTGTCGTTCTTGCTGCCTGCGCCAGCGCACGCCACCATTGAGAACAGCAGTGCCACGACTAGGAATACGGTGATGATCTTCTTCATGTGTTGAATTCTCCTCCTTAAGATGTGATGTGTTTGATGTGCCAACTTGGCTGTATCTACAAGCTATCATATTAAAAAGCAATCATAAACAGGACATATCTGATAAATTCTGCTCAATATTGGCTTATTTTTTACATGAATGTTCAGTAACAGCAAAATATTGCTCAACGATCTGTAAAGCAAGGCAAAATAATCCTATATTACAATATTGTGCTATTTTTTGTAACAAAAACGCCCAAACGAGGTGTTTGAGCGTTTGAATTGTGGCGCGCTTGTAAAGAAGGTTAATCTAAATTGAGATAGACTTGTTCTCTGCGATGGAAACCGCCGTCGATGATCACCGCGTCGATGTTATCGCGCGTCACCATGATCGGCACCAGCTTTTTATATGGAACAGTATACACACCGTCAAAGATGGTATCGGTGGTGTTGAGCGCTTCGCCGCGCACCATCTTGACCACCATCTCGGCGGCTTCTTTGGCGAGCTTTTCAACCGGCTTGTAGACGGTCATCAGCTGCGTGCCTTCCACGATGCGCTGGCAGGCGGCGAGATCCGCATCCTGACCCACCAATTTGACCGTGCTGGCGAGGCGATGTTCGGAGAGCGCGAGGAACGCCTGACTCGCGAGATCGTCGTTTCCGCAACGAACGCCGTCGAAGACGAGCCCGTCCGCGAGCGCCTTGTTGACCACGCTATAGGCGGTCTCCGCCAGCCAGTTTGGCGCGTATTCCTGCACGATTACATTCAGATCGCTCTTTGCGATGATCGCGTTGAAACCCTGATCCGCCTGAGATACGTTTTGATCCGTCGGCGAGCCGCAGATGCTCAGGATATTGCTGCCTGCGGGCAGGTTTGCCACCAGCGCTTCCGCCATCATCGTGCCGACCATTTCGTTGTCAAAGGAGATATACAGATCGGAATCCGCGTTCATGATCAGGCGGTCATAAGAGATTACGTAGATACCCGCGTCGCGCGCTTTTTGCACGATGTCCGACAGTCCGTAGCAATCCACGGCGACAACAACGATGGCGTCGACGTCCTTCTTAATAAAATATTCAATCTGGGAGACTTGCTCGTTGGCGTCCCCGTTTGCGATCTGAACATTCACCTCCGCGCCGAGTTCGCTCGCCGTGGAAACAAACACGTCCCGATCCCGCTGCCAGCGTTCAATTAAAAACGAGTCGAGCGACATACCGATCAGCGGCTTATCCTCGCCGCTGGGTTCTTTTTTTGTTTCCGGGCTGGTTGAGTCGCAGCCGGTAGAGAGAAGCGTAAGCGCGAGCATCATCAACAGCGCAATCGCCCGCTTACGAAACAGGGGTATCTTCATGTGATCTCCTCTCGAAAACATATTCCATCCAACCGCTCGATTGCTCAAACATTCGTCATGTTGAGCACCTGTTCGCGATACTCCGTCGGGGTGACCCCCTCAAAGCGCTTGAACAGGCGGGAAAAATAGTTCGGGTCATTGTAGCCGATCTCGTTACAGATGGTCTTGATGTTGAGCCTGCCGTCCGAGAGCAATTGCTTAGCGGTGTCCACGCGGCGCTGGGTGAGGTAGTTGATGAAATTATCGCCCGTCTGCTCTTTAAAAAGCTTGCTAAAATAGTACGGGCTCACGTGCACCTCGCGCGAGACCTCCTCCAGCGTGAGATCGCGGTTAAAGTTCCGGTCGATAAACGCGCGGGCTTTCGCGATCACGCGGTTCGCTTTCTCGTCCGCCTTGGTGGAGACGTTTCTCGCGCTGTCCGCAATCTTTCGCAAAAACCAACCCTTCAACTCCTCGTAATGCTCAAAGGAAAGAACGGTTTGCAGGTAGTCGTCCCGATCGAGAAAATGGTATTTTGTGCCGCCGCCTTCGTGAAACGCGTTGTACTCTGAGCGCAGCACAAGCTCCAAAACCTTGAGACGAATCGCCATGTCGTGATCCGGATAGCGCTCTACCATCCAATGAAAGAACACCTCCGCGTCCGAAACCGCGGTTGAAGAGTCTCCGCGCAGAATCATCTCTTCCAGATGCTTTTCCCGATCGATCGGATAGCCGGACTCGTAGTCGGACACGATCGGCAGGTCGTTAAAATGCGATACGATGCCCTTGCAATGCTTGACCGCCTTGACCGCCTGGGTATAGCTTTCGCAAATGCGGTTGAGCGACACGGTTGCGCCGATGCCCAGCTTGCACTCGACGCCGCATTTATCCTCGACGCGGTGCGCCAGCGCGCGGCCTTGCTCGATGAGCAGTAACCGCTCGTAATACTCGTTTTCCGGCTCCTCGGCGGGGCGGATGATGATGATGCGGTTTGCCATCGCGGGGCCGACCGCGCAGGGGAAGGATTCCTTGATAAGACCGCGGATGGAAGCGTACCCCTCGCTGGTCTTGATGTCCAAATCCAGCATGTCGCCGCCGAGCATGCGCGTGAGTTCCAGCACCATGACGGTGGCAAACTTTGAATCGATGCCCAATATGTCAAACAGGCGCGCATATGCCGAAGGGTCTTCGTTTTGCATGAGCAGCATGTATACAAAGCTGTTTTCA
>CAYVAO010000342.1:0-3003 GCA_964448895.1 uncultured Christensenella sp. | reverse complement strand
GCCAACCGTGACCGCGAGGCTTTCGCGCTTGAGGCGCTTGCCTTTGCAGTCCGGGCAGGGCGTTTGCGGCATGAAGCGCTCGATCTCCTGCTTGCTGTAGTCCGAGGTGCTCTCACGGTAGCGCCGCTCCATATTGGTGGCGATTCCCTCAAACGGCGCGTCAAAACTTCCGCTGCCGAATTCTTTTTTGTAGGCGATGTGCAGCTTGTCCTTGCCCGTGCCGTAGAGGATCGCGTTTTGCACCTCTCTCGGCAGCTCTTCATACGGCGTTTTCATCGAAACACCGTAGTGTTTGGTCAGCGCGTCAAAATACATCGCGGCGATCGTCCCCTTGCTGCCGCTGTTCCAGCCCATCACGTTGACGCAACCCTGCGCGAGCGAAAGCTTTCCATCCGGTATCACGAGATCGGGATCGATCTTGAGCAAGGTACCGAGGCCCGAACAAGTCGGGCACGCGCCGAAGGGATTGTTGAACGAAAACATACGCGGCGTCAGCTCTTCAATACTCGTGCCGTCGTCCGGGCAGGCATAGTTCTGCGAAAAGAGCATCTCTTCGCCGTCCACCACCGCGACGATGGCAAGCCCGTTGCCGAGGCGGAACGCGGTTTCCAGCGAGTCTGTCAGACGGCCTTCGATGCCGGGTTTGATCACGATGCGGTCGATGACCGCTTCGATGGAATGTTTAAACTTCTTATCCAGCGCGGGCACATCCGCAATATCGTAGATCGTACCGTCCACGCGAACGCGGACATAGCCCTCGCGCTTGAGCTCGTCCAGCAGTTTCTGGTGTTCGCCTTTTCTGCCGCGCACGCAGGGAGCGATGACCTGCGCCTTGGTGTCTTCCGGCAAAGCCATCACGCGGTCGACGACCTGATCGATGGTTTGTTTCTCGATCGGTTTTCCGCAGTCCGGGCAATGCGGCACACCGCAGCGCGCGTAAAGAAGGCGCAGATAGTCGTGAATCTCCGTGACCGTACCGACCGTACTGCGCGGGTTATGGCTCGTGCTCTTTTGATCGATTGAAATCGCGGGAGAAAGCCCGTCGATGCTGTCGATATCCGGCTTCTCCATCTGCCCCAAAAACTGGCGCGCATAGGAGGAGAGGCTCTCGACATACCGCCGCTGGCCTTCCGCGTAAATGGTGTCAAACGCGAGGCTCGATTTTCCGCTGCCGGAAAGACCGGTAAAGACCACGAGCTGATCGCGCGGAATCACGAGATCGATGTTCTTGAGGTTGTGCTCCCGCGCACCTTTGATGATGATGTCCTTCATGAGGAGTCCCTTTCGTTTTACCGGTTGACTGCTTCAGCCGGCAGAGTATGAAATCGGCTCAATCTGCCGCTCTTCCGGCAAATGACCGATGTTCTAGTATATCACAAATTGACGGATCCTGCTTGAACGAGATTGCATAGATGGTCTGTTTCAAACACTCGTTCGTTTTGATGACAGTATACACGAAAACAATATTAATCGCAAACACTTGTTCGCAGATTCTTTCCAATTTTCAAGTTTGATGGTTGCGAATTATTCTGCTATAATACTATCAGAATACTACAGGAGGTGAAGACTTGTGATCATAAAATCATCGACCGCACTGCGAAATGATTACGGCGAGATCTCCGAGCTCGCGCACAAAGAGGAGGAACCTATTTATATCACCAAAAACGGCGAAGGCGATCTGGTTGTGATGAGCATCGACGCATTCGAGCGGCGTGAGGAGACGTTGCGCCTGCGCGCCAAGCTGGAAGCCGCGGAACAATCTTGCCTGCACGGCGAGCCGGCGTATTCCGCCGAGGAATCCAGACAGCGTTTGGAGGCGATCTATAGCCGTGCCGACGTATAAGCTCAAAATTCTCACGCCCGCGCAACGCGAACTGGAAGAGATCGCGCAAGTCTATCTGGAACTGGCAGGTGTTGATTCCGCGCGAAAAATCACCGGCCAGATTCTTGATTCGTTGGAACGACTGAAAACCTATCCCCTTTCCGGGTCGCTGCCAAGGGATCGCTGGCTACGGGAGGCGGGTTATCGCCTCTTGATCAGCGGCAAGTATCTTGCAGTCTATCGGCTGGTAGGAGACTCCGTGTTTGTCTATCACATCGCGCATGGCGCAAGCGATTATCCGACTCTTATAAAAGATATTTAGCTTATCCACACCTTTATCCACCATTGTGGATAACTTTTGTGGACGGGTTGTGGAAAGTCCATTTTCCCTTGTGTTGGGGCAAAGTTGCACCCCAACATCCTGTGGTTGACACCAATTTCTGACGTTTTTATATACAATAAGTAGGAATCATTCTCGCTCAAATTCCGATAAAAAAAAAGAAAACCCGCGCACATTTCTGCCGCGGGTTTATGGGTTTTGTTTCCGGATGACTTAGGATTACTCTTTGTCCTCTTCTTCTTCGTCATCTTCGTCTTCCATGGCTTCGAAGCGTTCTTCCACGATCTTGGACAGGGCTTCCATCTTGTCCTCGTCCGCGGGGAGAAACTCTTCATACTCGCCGTTGACGACGATTTTCATGATATAGACTTCCGCGCCGTGCTCGTGCTCATCTTCGCACTCGTCATCGTCGCACTCACAGCCGCAGCCACAGCCGCAACCGCTCTCGGGATCGACAAGTACCGCGTACTCCTGTCCCTCGTAATCAAAATAGTCTACGATCTCAAGTTCAAATTCATTGCCCTCGTCATCGGAGAAAACCACTAAATCTCTTTGCTCTTCCATGCGGTTCACCACCTTTATGTTTCTGCCTGTTTTCAGGTCAATTTATTTTATCGTATTTCTTTGTGAAGCACAAGAAAGGAAACGTGAGTTTGTTACGCTTCAATCGTGACTTTCGTTTGATTTTTGTCTAATTTTCTTCAAATTGATTGTATGAAACCCGAAATCGCCGTAAAAACAAGCTTCTTTCTCGTCTTGCTCTCAAAAATTTTTGCCAACTGTTTTCTATTTATGCTACAATAAAATTAATATTTAGAGCATGGTAACAAAAAATATTTAA
>CAYVAO010000341.1:0-3004 GCA_964448895.1 uncultured Christensenella sp. | reverse complement strand
TCATGAGCTTCTTCGGTTCGTTTGGCTACGACGCGGGTTTCTCCATCTGGACGACGGATATCTCCAACGAGCATAACCGCGGCAGACTCGGCGGCGCGCTCGCCGTCATGCCCGTGATCGCGACTATATTCGGCACGGTCGTTTCCGGCATGATCGTAGATGCGTTCGGCTTCTTCGATTTCTTTATTCTGATGGGCGGACTCGTTATCGTCATCGGTTTCGCGTCCCTCTTCGTTATGAAGGACGCGCCGGATCTCAAGCCGCGCCGCGAGGAGAAGACCTACTGGCGGCAATTGCCGCCCGTCTTCAACTGGCGCACTGTTTCGGAAAACCGCGAACTATTCTGGATTTTTGTCGTAATGCTCGTCTACTTTATCGGCTTCAACGTGTATTTCTCCTATATCACGATCTATTTCGTCAATTATCTGGGGTATTCGTATACCATCGCCGGAGCCCTGCAAGGCGGAGCGCTGGTACTCGCCGCGTTTATGACGATCCCGACCGCGAAGATGATCGACAAGGGTTTGCTGGCAAGAGTGATCTCGATCGCGCTGGTCGCCAATACGATCGGCCTTCTTTGCATCGCGTTTGCCAAAGGAATCGTACCGCTCTGCATCGGCATGTTCCTCGCAGGCTGCGGATATATCCTGACCTTGCAATCCCTCACCGCGTGGATGAAGAATCTCTACCCCGAAGATCAGCGCGGTCAGTTTGAAGGCATCAAGCAGGTGTTTTATGTCGCTCTGCCGATGATATTCGGGCCGATGATCGCGGCGCCCGTCATCAACAACTGGGGTGTGGAAAAGGTGGTCAACAATGTTCCCGGCATGGTGCCCGGCCCTTCCCTCTTCCTCGTCTCCGCCGCGGTGACCGCGCTCGCGATTCTGCCGCTGATCGCCGCAAATCGTCTGCATCAACGCCGCCTTGCTGAAAAAGCCGCGGCATCGGAAGCACTATGAGCGAGCGTTTGCCGGATCGCATCTTTTCGCCCGGCGAACAGGCGTTATTACCAAACGGCGCGCCTGTCCCCGGCTATACGCTCCATGGTGACGCGGTCTATACGCGGAGTAAAGTTCACGCGGCACCGTGGCGGCTCAAGGAATGGGACTTTTATCAGATATCGGACGATCAACTTTGCCTTCAGCTTGTAATCGGCCATGTATCCTATGTCGGCAACTGCAACATCGCACTGTTTGACCACGCAACCGGAGAAAAGCTCTTTGAGCAAGGTGTCATCACGGCTCTACCGTTTCGCAGCATGCATCTGCCCGAAAGCGCGCATGAGAACTCGACGCTCACGTTTTCGCGCGATGGAGCGGCGCTAGCGTTTGAGACAGCGAATGAGACGCGCCAACTGCGCGCAAGCTTTGGCGGGCTTTCAGCGAATGTGCGCCTTACCCCTTCGCTTCCCGAGAGCGTAACCGTCTGCACACCGTTCTCCGGTAAACACGAGTTTTATTTCAACGAAAAGATCAACCTTCTGCGCGCCGAAGTGGACCTCATGCTTGACGGCAAGCGCTATGCGTTCAATCCCGACCGTACGTTTTCTCTGCTCGACTGGGGACGCGGCGTCTGGCCCTTTTCGCATGAGTGGTATTGGAGCAGCGTCAGCACCCTGCTCGATGGCGAGCCGTTCGGCTTTAACCTCGGCTGCGGCTTTGGCGTGGAGGAAAAAACGCGCGGCACCGAAAACGTCGTCTACTACAAAGGCAGCGCAATCAAGCTGGGCCGCGTCAAAATCCGGCATGAAGACGATGTTATGCTGCCGTGGCACTTTGAGGAAGAGAATGGTCACTTTACCGCGACGCTGACCCCGCGTTATGATCGGGATACCGTCACTAAACTGCTCTTCGTGAACAACCGCTGCCATCAGATGTTTGGCACGTTCTCCGGTTCTTTTCAGGCGGAAGATGGTTCGCGCGTTTCGTTTTCGGAAGTCACGGGCTTTGCAGAACACGCGATCAACCATTGGTAAAAAGGGGTTTCTCCGGCGAAAGAGTCGCAACTTGCGGCTCTTTTTTTCATTTCTATTGTTCCTGCATTTGTCGTATAATCATACGATTCGCGTCAGCTCTATACATTTTAACAACAGCGTCGCTCCGGATCGAGTCACAGGATCGGTTGCAGAGCATCTTCGTACGACACCCGATTGTTTTTTGTACTCGCGTTGTCAAAAGCGGAATGAAAATGTCAATCAATATCAAACGAATTGTGAAAAGCCGTGCGGTTTTTTGCGATTCATGGTATGGTTAACCCGCATTTCAGGGGTTGATCCGGCCTTTTCGCGCCGGATGTGTGAAATATCCGTAACATATTTAGCGGTTATGTTTACATATATATACTAGTCATGTATAATTTCCACGACAGAATGTCTTTCATGCAAGAAAGGATGTGTACCGAATGAAACGCACTATCGCACTGGTTATGAGCTTGCTTATGCTGCTCGTGCTGGTGCCCACCACCGCGCTCGCGGACACCGATGTACACCCATATCTGGAAGTAACCCCGGTTGCGGTCGCCCCGGACACCACGCCGACACTCTTCCAGTTTGGCACCGACCTGACCTTTAACTGGACAAACGCAAACCTTGTCGTCAAGCTCTTTGACGATACGGCTGCGAACCTGACCGGTACGACGCTGACCATGGGTACGGCGATTGCCAGCGGCACTTACGTGCTCTACCTCAACGGTGCAATCTATAATCCCGCAACGCCGTATACCTTCCTCGCTTCCGATGTTGGCACCAAGACGCTGACGGTGAAATACACCTATAAACCGACCGGCAACACGAACAGCGTTACGGTAACGAAGGATTTCACCATCTCCATTCAAAAGAATGTTCTTCAGAGCATCAGCATCACGGGGCCTGCACAGGTTTCCTATTATGCGGGTGAATATCTGAACCTCAGCGGCCTCGTCGTAAAGGCAAAATATTCCAACATTGACGATCCGGTTGAGTTGGATAGGTCGAAGTATTCGCTCCGTCTCTACAATGATTCTGCAG
>CAYVAO010000340.1:0-3064 GCA_964448895.1 uncultured Christensenella sp. | reverse complement strand
ATCGGACAAGCGACGATCAAGGGTCAGCGTACCGCGCTCGCGGTGATGGACAGCTATTTTATGATGGGCAGCATGGGCACCGTGGTCGGCGAGAAAATCGTGATTCTCGCGGAGTTTGCGCTGAGAAACCGGTTGCCGCTTGTGATCTTTTGCGCCTCCGGCGGCGCGCGCATGCAGGAAGGCGTACTTTCGCTCATGCAGATGTCGCGCACAACCATCGCGCTCGCGCGGCACAGCACGGCGGGACTGCTGTACATCAACGTACTCACGCACCCGACGACGGGCGGCGTGACCGCGAGCTTTGCCATGCAGGGCGATATCACGCTGGCGGAACCGGGCGCGCTGATCGGCTTTGCAGGGCCGCGCGTGATCGAGCAGACCGTGCGCGACAAACTGCCGGAAGGGTTCCAGACCGCGGAATATCTCTATGAGCACGGGCTGATCGACCGGATTGTCGAGCGCAGAGACCTGCGCGAAACGCTGGCGACGCTGCTTGCGTTGCATAACGCGGGCCGCGTGGAGACGGCGGAACCGGAGGTGCGCAGATGACGCCACTCAAGCAAAGCAATACGATACAGACCCTGCCAAACGTGAGCGATCCCGCTTGGGCGAGCGTGATGAGCGCGCGCAAAGAGGATCGTCCGCAGGCGCGGGACTATATTGAAAAACTCTTTCACGGTGTTTTCGAGATGCGCGGGGATCAGTGCATGGGCGACGACGAAGCGATCGTTACCGCCGTTGCCTGGTTTGAAACGTATCCTGTGACCATCATCGGCCAGCAAAAGGGACACACGCTGGAAGAACGCATGCGCTGCAACTTCGGCATGCCGTCTCCCGAAGGCTACCGCAAGTCCATGCGCGCGCTCAAACAGGCGGAGAAGTTCCATCGTCCCGTGATCTGCCTCGTCGATACGCCCGGTGCGTTTTGCGGCGTGGAGGCGGAGGCAAAAGGGCAGGGCCGCGTCATCGCGGAGCACCTGAAAGCCATGGCTACGGTGAAGACGCCCTGTATCTCGATCATCATTGGAGAAGGCGGCAGCGGCGGCGCGCTCGCGCTCTCGTTGGCAGACCGGCTGATCATGCTCGAAAACAGCTATTTTTCCGTGATTTCGCCGGAAGGAGCCGCTTCGATTTTGTTTAAAGACAGCACGCTCGCCGCCGAAGCCGCGAAGAATCTCAAGCTGACCGCGGGCGACCTCAAACGATTTGGCATTGTGGACAGCATCATCCGCGAGCCGGAAGGATATTCCCGCTTTCATATGGACGACAGCGCGGAGGCGGTGCGAAAAGTGATTCGAAACGCGCTCAAACGCCTGACGACGCTCCCGCCGGAGAGACTGGTTGAGCAGCGGCAACAAAAATATTTGAATATGAGGTGGTATTAAATGCTGGCGCCTGTGTCAATTACGGGTATCGGAAAATGCGTGCCCGAAAAAGTAGTGACAAATGATGAGCTGACAAAGTTTGTGGAGACCAGCGACGAATGGATCAGCAAGCGCACCGGCATTCGCGCGCGCCATGTCGCGGTGGAAGAGACTGCGATCGGGCTCGCGATCTCGGCGGCAAAGGATGCGCTGGCAATGTCATGCGAGTCGCCGGAGCGCGTCGGCGTCATCGTCGCCTGCACCATCACGGCGGAAGAATTGACCCCGTCGCTCGCGGGCAGAGTCCAGCATGCGCTCAATATCCCTTCCTGCGCGGCGATGGACGTCTCCGCGGGCTGCACGGGCTTTGTCTACGCGCTCGTGACCGCGGCTTCGTTGATGGACACGCTGCAAAAGGACGTTGCCATCGTGGTCGCCAGCGAAGTCATGACCAAGTATTGCGACTGGACGGATCGCTCCACCTGCGTGCTCTTTGGAGACGGCGCAGGCGCGGTGGTGCTCAAAAGAAGCGAGGTTGCGCGGCTGCTATGTCCGATTCTTTCCGCAACGCCGGATGTGGACGACGTGATCGTGGTGAAAAAAGAAGCCCGGAGCACGCCCTTTATCGGCGCGGTCGAGTCGAAGCACGAGTCTATCCGCATGAAGGGCGCGGACGTGTTTACCTATGCCGTCGGCGTGCTGGAAAACACGCTAAACGAGCTTTCCGCCTATTGCGGCGACAGGCCCATCGATAAGATCGTGCCGCATCAGGCAAACGAGAAGATTATCGATTTTGTCATACGTACGATGAAGTTCCGTCGGGAACAGTTTTTTGTCAACATCGCAAACTATGCCAATACATCCTCCGCCTCAATCCCGATCGCGCTCTGCGAAGCGATGGAGTCCGGCTGGCTCTCCGCGGGCGACCGCGTGGCCATCGTCGGCTTCGGTTCGGGCCTCACCAGCGGCGGAGCGGTGATCGATTGGACCATACAAAACAAAAAGGAGAACAACTAATATGCAGGAAAAAATTATCGCAAGTCTTATGACGCAACTGGATCTGGATCGCGATGCGATCACGATGGAGAGCCGCTTTATCGAGGACTTCTCGATGGATTCTCTCGACATGGTGGAGATGCTCATCAACCTTGAAAAAGAGACTGGTATCAAAGTACCCGTGGAGGAAGTTGGCGATATCCACACCGTCGGCGAACTCGTGAAGCATCTGGAAGGGAAACGCCTCGAATGAAAGCTGCCACGAGTTACCCCGGCACCATCTGTGAGCTGATTGGTACGCAATACCCGCTCATTCAGGGCGGCATGGCCTGGGTTTCGGAAGCAAACCTAGCCGCCGCCGTCTCTATGGCGGGCGGTTTGGGCGTCATCGCCGCGGGCAATGCGCCGCCGGATTGGGTGGAAGCGCAGGTAAAACGCGTGCGCGAGCAGACGGATAAGCCCTTTGGCCTCAACGTCATGCTACTTAGCCCCTATGTCTCGCAGATCGCCGATCTGGTCTACGACCTGAAGGTGCCAGTGGTCATCACGGGCGCGGGCAATCCGGACTCCTACGTCAAGCGTTGGAAAGAGGCAGGCTGCGTGGTCGCTCCCGTGGTCGCGAGCCGCGCGCTCGCGATGCTCATGGCGCGGATGGGCGCGGATTTTGTGATCGGAGAAGGTTGCGGAGCGGGCGGACACGTCGG
>CAYVAO010000339.1:0-3086 GCA_964448895.1 uncultured Christensenella sp. | reverse complement strand
AAACGGCGAATACGTCTATTTTCGCACCGACCATCACTGGACGGCGCGCGGGGCTTATCTTGCGGCGAATGTGATGCTCACGAGTGAGGGGTATCAGACCGTTCCGCTTGCGGATTATCGGGAGAAGACGATCGATGGATTTCTTGGCTCCATCTATCTGCACGGGAGAAACGCAAAGCTAAAGGAGTTGGCGGATCAAATCGAGGTGTTTTATCCGCTTTTGCCGGCAAAATCGTATCGCGTGTCCAACGCGTACAAGAAAAACGAGCTGCCCGTCATCGACGAAACGCAGACGAATTATCTCGTGTTTTTAGGCGGCACATCCGGCCCGTACCGCGTGTTGGAAGGCGGTTATCATACGGGACGAAACATGCTGCTCGTCTGCGATTCGTTCGGCAACAGTATCGCGCCCTTCTTTTTGCCGTATTATGACGA
The DNA here is from genome assembly GCA_964448895.1 of uncultured Christensenella sp. GTDB lineage: Bacteria > Bacillota > Clostridia > Christensenellales > CAG-138 > UBA7703. Next base: position 2,651 of record CAYVAO010000339.1, on the reverse strand, counting down.
TGTGTATATGGTCGATTTCCGCGACGATTATTATAATCGCAGAGACGCGGCGGACGGGGTGAAGCAATACGTTCGCAGACTGGATATTGACGATATCTATATCGTTCTCTCGGAGACGAATGGAATCGGTTACATGTATCTCAACCAATATTAACCGGGAAACATCAATTGATATGGACGAACAAATTAGTAAAAAACACGAGATGATTCGTCAAACAGATTCGCGCGAGAATACCACACGCATCTGGCGTACGCAAGGGGAACCGCTCGGTTCTGCCGCGAGCGCACTCGATCGCAGGTTTGTTCGCCGTGCAATTCTCTTTTCCGCGCTTGCGTTGATTGCGCTTGCAGCGCTTGGTTTTCTCGCGTATCGAAATCTCGGTACGGTTCAGGAGGCGTATGCTTCCTTGCTTATCTCGCAATCTAAATTTACAAAGGCGCAAGCTATTATAAAGTCAATTGAAAACGATGAAACAAAAGCCGCGTTACAAAAGAAACTCTATTATTATGTTGCGCAATCTTATGTTAATAGCGGAAGAATTGATGAAGCGGTAAAGCTTTTTCAGGCTGCGGGGGACTATCCGGGCGCGGTGGAAGGGCTGCAAAAAGCCGGTTATGCGCAAGCACAGGTATATGAAGCTGACGGAGATTTTCAGGAGGCAAGTGAAACGTATACCGCGCTGGGAGATTATCTGGACTCTGTGGAGAAAAGCGAGGCTTGCAGCTACGCTTATGCAAAAGAGAGACTGGAATACGGTTACTATGATGAGGCGATGCGGCTCTTTTACGCATTGGGAAGCTATGAAGATGCGCAGGATTACGCAAAGCAAGCGGCAGCCGAGCTTTCCCAAAACGAAGGAGCGGGGGACCTCGTCGATCTGCTGGTTGGCTTAAGCGATGAGCAGCTATTGGAGCGGGCGCGCCTTCTTGCCGCGCGGGAGGCTCTGCCGAAGTCGATAGTCGCCACAGGATATAAACATACCGTTGCGCGAACGGAATCCGGCACTGTGCTCGCCACGGGTTCCAACCAATCCGGCCAATGTAATACGGCGGATTGGACGGACATCGTCGCGATCGCTGCCGGGGCCTATCATACGGTAGGGCTCCATTCGGATGGAACCGTCGTTGCAACCGGAATGAACACCTACGGCCAATGCGACGTGAGCAAATGGATAAATGTTGCGTCCATCTACGCGGGTGCTTATAACACTGTTGCGATCACAACATCCGGGCAGATACTCTCCACCGGATATCAAACGTGGAACACGCTCAAGTGGCGCGACGTCGCCTCGCTTTCCATCGGCGATTACGCGCTCTGCGGGGTGATGCAAAACGGACAACCGCTGGACACCAACGCCGAGCTGATCACGGAGAATTACTACGATTTGGTCGCGATGGATGCGGCAACGGCAAACAGCGCGGGGCTGAAAGCGGACGGAACCGTGGTATCCAACGGACTGGACGTATCAAGCTTTCAAAACATTCTTGCCATCGACTGTACACCAAACGGAATATTCGCGCTGCAAGACAGCGGACGCGTGCTCTCTCGCGCATTTTCTTTTGCGCATCTGCCGGATGTTTCGGATTGGCAAAACATCGTCGCCATATCGGCGAGCGCAACACATATCGTAGGCGTTACGGAAGACGGACGCGTGCTTTCCCGCGGGGAGAGCGACATGGGGCAATGCGACACGCAGGAGTGGGTGCTCTTTACGCCCGCGCCAACGCCGGAACCAAGCACAGATCCGGCGGCGACGCCCGCCCCATAGAAAAAGGCGACTCATCGCTGAATCGCCCGAAAATCGAATAGGCTAATTACATCAACCGCCGCCGCACACGGGGAGAAAACCGATGACGTCTCCGTCGTTCAGCGGCGTTTTTTTGCCTTGACTCAGGCCGATACTGACGTCGTTTACCACGATCAACGCGCTCTTTGCAGCGATGAACGCTTCTTGTCCATATGCCTTATGAATATAGTCCAACACTTCTCTGACCGAAGATAATTCCGTCTCTTCGGTCTCCCTTTTCACCAACGCGCGAATCGGAGCATAATATCGAATGGTTTTCATGCTTGAATCCCCAGCTTTCTGAGCCTGCGTTTTGTCGGTGCGCCTTTTGCATCCCAACCGCGAATTTTGTAGTAAACCGGAAGCATCTTGTCCAGACGAACGACCGTTTTGGGATTGTTTGGGTCTTGCGGTATTTTGGTCAATCGATCCGGCAGGGAATCGTCTTTTCCGGTCAATCCTTCGCGGTAGTTATAGAGTCGTTCTAAATTATAGCCGCGCTCACCGAGACGGACAAACGAGCCGGTATAAAAAGGAAGTCCTGTGATGAGACGAAGCGCCTCCGCATGCGGGAAGAGATAAACGGAATTAAACCGCAGCACCGGCATCATCCATAGCAGCGCGCGAACGCCGAAACCGAGATGTGTCGCGATCTTGCCAACGGCGCGCGTTACGGGATGATGCGGCCCCAATCGGAAAAGGATTGCGGGAACGAACGATTGCGCGGAGAACAGACAAAATCCTGCGGCGGATATTGCCTCCAGTGCGTTTTGAAAGAAGGCGGTGAACGCGGGCTTTGCCGAGGTGGAGAGCGCGTCCATCGATAGCACCCCGCTCGATTCCAGCAGCGCGAGATCGCCACCG
>CAYVAO010000338.1:777-3087 GCA_964448895.1 uncultured Christensenella sp. | reverse complement strand
CCGTTTAACTGCCTGACCGACCCGCCGGGACGGAGCACGGTCTGGAAGGCGAATTGCTTGTTTTTTCCGGGATGCTCGATTAACTCGATGATCATCTTAGCGCAGGCGAGACCCATCTCTTCCGCAGGCTGTACCAACGTGGTTAGCGTAGGAAGTGTGTATTCCGATAGCTCAAGGCCGTCGATGGCGACGACGGAGCAGTTCTCCGGCACGCGAATACCGTGGTCGTTCAGCGCTTTGATGGCGGCAATCGCCATCAGGTCGGCAATCGCGAAGATCGCGGTGAAAGAAGGATCCCGCTCAATCAACCTGCTGGTTGCTTCATAGATGGCGCGCATATCGGAAAACGTTCCCGTGCACGCGACCAAATTCGGATCGAAGGAGATGCCGTGTGAGGCAAGCGCATCTTTGTAACCTTGAAAACGCAGTTCGCTGATGGATTTATCGTTGTCATTGTCCGTCAAAATCGCGATCTTTCGATGACCAAGCGTAATGAGCGTCTCAACCGCGTCCCGCGCGGCTTGCTTATCGTCGATCGCGACGGAGCTGTAAGACCCCGCGTCGAGCGTGCCAAAGGAGTTTGTATAGGTGCAAAACACACTTGGTACATTGATGAGCGCCATTTCTTCCGGAGAATAGTTGAACCTGCCGCCGAGGAACAGGATGCCGATGAGCTTGCGTTCGTTCGTCAGCTGTGCGCCGACGCGGAGTTCATCCTCCGATGTGTCCATGTGGTGCAACTCCAGCGTGTAGCCGCGCTGCGTGATTTCCCGGTCAATCACCTTGATCAGTTTCGCGAAGAAGGGGTTGTTGACACCCTTGACGAGCAGGGCAATCGTGTCCGAACTGGTACGCACGAGATTTCGTGCGCTGGTGTTAGGAATATAGTGCAGTTCTTTGACAGCACGGAGCACTTTCTCGCGCGTTTCTTCGCTGACGTCCGGGTGGTCGTTGAGCACGCGCGAAACCGTGCTGATCGCCACGCCGCAATGAAGCGCGATGTCTTTGATGTTTGTCATAGTGTTCAAAGCGATCCTTTATCTGGATTTGTGGCGGATGCGGGAGCACATGCTTGCGCCGCTCTCGCGTGACAGCTTTACGTCGTGTTTTCGAAACACGCGGTATCATCGTCGGTTCGTTTTGGAATGATTTACGAAAAAAGGAAATACGTAAGATTTTGGAACCGCAGGATCATATATGATTGGAAACGTTTCTGGAAACGATACTGGAAACGTTTCCGGAACTTGCAAACACATTATATCCAACTAAATTAAGCTTGTCAATACAAATTTAGTGACTAGAGGATTGACTGTATGTATGAAAGAACAGTACGCATGATTCCATCAAAACACAGTCAGTTCAAGAGATGGAAACAGTAATTTATGAGAGAAAATCAGAGAATTCTGATACAAAATCACCCGGCTTGTGAAAAGTCGCTGAAATTTCACTCCGGCTGAAGGCTTGGTTTGCTATAATTGTGCAAAAGATGATTATGATTTTTACATTTGACGCGTTGAGATATAGATTAGTGCGTTCGATGAATCATGGAGGAAAAGACCCGATGAAAAGAAACAGATTGTTATCCGTATGGATTCTACTTAGTATTTGCATGATCTTACTCGTTGGTTGCGCGGCGCAAACGACGGCGACAACAGTGCAACGGCAAGATGATATCGTTGCAATAACATTTGACTTCAGCAAACAAAGCGGCTATGCATCCAACCAGTTCGCTGTATGGATTGAGGACGCAAACGGAAAACTGGTGAAGACGCTGTTTGTCACGCAATTCACCGCAAACGGCGGTTATGAAAAGCGTCCGGACGCGATTCCGGTCTGGGTTGAGCGCTCCGGTATTTCGAAAGACACCGCACTGGACGCAAACTCCGGCGCAACGCCTAAGTCCGGTTCACTGCGATATGTTTGGGATTTGACGGACGAAACAGGCGCGCGCGTTGCCGACGGAACGTATACGTTTTTTGTAGAAGGAACGCTTCGCTGGAAGAACCATGTGCTGTTCAGCGGTGAAATCGATCTAAACGGAGAAGCGGTTTCTGCCGAAGCGACCGCGCAATATACCTACTTGGCATCGGAAGATCAGGCCGCGTTGACGGACGAGTCCAGCGAGCACGCGATGATTCAAAATGTAGCGGCTGCATATATCCCGCCTAAGCAGCCGTAAGGTAAGACGATTCGTCGCCCGGAAATAAACACCGCAAGTATAAAAGCGGACGAAACCCCCAGTTTTTTGTGGTATTTTCGGGTGTTAGCTTGTGTGCCAAGTTTCGCGCACGCATGGTACAATCGAGGCGG
>CAYVAO010000338.1:0-767 GCA_964448895.1 uncultured Christensenella sp. | reverse complement strand
ATTCAAACTGTACTGGCTGCATATATCCCGCCTGAGCAGCCGTAAGGTAAGACGATTCGTCGCCCGGAAAGAAACGCCGCAAGTATAAAAAAAACGGACGAAACCCCGGATTTTTTGTGGTATTTTCGCGCGTTAGCATGTTTGACAAGTTTCGCGCACGCATGCTACAATCGATGCGGCGGCGAACAGCGGCTTGTGTTTTTTTATATTCTTTCATCCACGTTCGGCGTAACAGGATATTCGTTTGTTCGGATCGATCCAGACAGGAAAGAGGAACGCAGGGTGGCCAGAATTTCACCAAGGCAGTTTAAAGGTAGCGTTATTTTCTTATGTAAATTGGCGATTACGGCGGTTACCGCCGGCGCCTTTTTGTATTTGGTGACACATTATTATCCGGAGACCGATTTCTGGTTCAAAGGGTTTTTGGTCTTTGTGTTTCTGTATCTCGTGGTGTTTCTCGCGTTTGCGACGACCTACCGCTGCTTTAACATCGGCACCACGCGCTATCGGGAGCTTTACTTTACCTATATTCTCTCTTCGTTTTTAACGAACTTCATCTTTTACTTTATCCTTTCGCTGACGGCAAAGCAGCTGCTCAACGTAGCGCCTCTCGCGGTCACGATGGTTGTACAGTGGGCTGCGGCTGCGCTTTTGTACTTCGGGGCGGACATGCTCGATTATGTGCTCTATCCCGCGCGGCTGAGTATCGTGGTTTGCTCCCAGGGCCAGCACGAGACGGCGGGGTGGCGCAAGATCGATGCGATGAA
>CAYVAO010000337.1:0-3095 GCA_964448895.1 uncultured Christensenella sp. | reverse complement strand
ATGCGCACAAGATGCTGCACATCTTCGTTTGCCAACTGACCACGACGGAGCGAACGGAGCCGCCGGAGACGGACGATTTACAAATCGCCATCGAATGGGTTCCGTTGAACGATGTGCCAAATCTCAACCTGCTGCCCAAAGAGGTGCGAGCGGCATTTCCCAAATTGATATCGGATAAAACACCTCAATTTTTAGGATCGGTCTATTTGGAGCACAATCATGGATGAAAGCCGTGACAACTGTATCCTCATCAAACCGGATGAAACGATGCTGCAAGAGATCGTATCCTATCGCGCGGCATTTCTTGCGGCGGGGGACAGCATGGACGGAACCGGCCCGCTTCGCCGCATGGAAGACCCGGAGGATTGGCTTTGGTGCTGCCGCATGGGAGAAAATCGCGAAACGACACCGGAAAACTGGGTGCCATCCGAACAGTTTGTCTTCTTGCGTGAGCGGGATCACAGGATCGTCGGTATGATTCAGTTCCGGCATGAGTTCAATGACTTTTTGCGCGACTTCGGCGGAAACATCGGCTACTCGGTGCGCCCGGACGAGCGCAGAAAAGGTTACGCGACACGCATGCTGACAGAGTTCCTCGGCGTGTGTCGCGCGTTTGGACTCAAACGTGTGCTGTTTACCTGCCTCGTGGAAAACGAAGCGAGCCGAAGGACGATAATTTCTTGCGGCGGTGTGTATGACAAAACTGTCTTTTGCGAGCGGGACAATGTGAATCTGGAACGGTATTGGATCGAATTGTGATAGGAGGAAGGAATTGATGGGCGAATTGAGAAAACTGCCGAATATTGCGGAAAAACTGGAAGCGCAGCTGATGGATGCCGGCATCGACACGTTTGACGAGCTGAAAACGGTCGGCAGCAGGGAAGCCTGGCTCCGGATTGCCGCGCGCGATCCTTCCGCCTGCTATATGCGTCTTTGCGCGCTGGAGGGTGCGATTCAAGGCGTGCGCTGGCATTCGCTGGACGACCAAACGAAAAAAGAACTAAAGACGTTTTATCAACTCCATAAGAACTGAATGATGAGCATCAAGCTAACCCGGCAGGTCGCCGGGTTTTTGTTTACAAAAAACTGCTTGACATAGTGCGTCTAAAACGTTAGACTGAATTTGTCTAAAACAATAGACAAAACGTTGTTCGATTTATCAAGAATGTTCTTCAAACAAACGATTAGGAGAAGCGTATGGATCAGGAAACGACATTGACCAATGCGGACTGGCGGCTGATGGACATCGTTTGGGACTATGAGCCGGTCGATTCGCCGCAGCTTTGCCGCCTTGCGGAGGAGAAGCTCGGCTGGAAGCGCACGACCACCTATACGGTGCTCAAACGTCTCTGCGAAAAGGGGTATCTCATCAACGATACTTCGCGGGTTACGTCTCTTGTTGCGCGGACAGAGGCGGGCAGGCGCGAGGGAGATCAGCTCGTCAGCCGCGGATTCAAAGGCTCGCTTCCCGCTTTTATCGCGGCGTTTATCGAAGGCGGGAATATCTCGGGTAAGGAAGCAGAGGAGATTGAGAAGCTCTTGCAAGAGTACCGCGAAAGGAGATAGAAAATGACGCCTCTTTTTCACGCAATACTCAATATGAGTGTTACGGGCGGCATTGTCGCGGTTGCCATACTGCTGCTTCGCTTGCCGCTCAAGCGAGCGCCGCGCTGGATTACCTGCGCGCTTTGGGCCGTGGTGTTCCTGCGCCTTGTTCTGCCCGTGAGCTTTTCTGCGCCGGTCTCGCTTCTGGGCGGTATCGGCGCGCCTGCGCCGGAAAACGGAGTTGTAATGTATCTTTCGAATACCGCGACAGAACCGGCGACTGGCGTTGCAGAAAATATTTCGAATGATTCGCAACCGCTGCCGCTGACGCAATCTGCAAGCGAAAGCATGAGTTCGTTCGCGCCAGCGCCGCAAGCCAGCGCAGACCCGATGCAGATTTGGCTCGCCATCGGCACAATCGTTTGGGCGATTGGGGTTGTCACGTTGCTGCTGTATGCGTCAATTCAATATTTGCGTTTACGCGCTCGCGTGCGGGACGCGGTACGAATGGAACTGGATGTATATGAAACGGATGCGGTGACTTCACCTTTCGTGATCGGCATTTTCAAGCCGCGCATCATCTTACCCGTAGGGATGAGCGCGCGAGAGCGCGAAAGTGTTCTTTTGCATGAACGCGCGCATATCTACCGGTTTGATCACGTTGCAAAACCGCTGGCGTTTCTCATCCTCTCGATTCATTGGTTCAATCCGGTCGTATGGCTTTCGTTTCGTCTGTTTTGCGACGATATGGAGGCAAGCTGTGACGAGCGAGCCATCCGCGCACTGGATCGCGAGAAGATTGCGCACTATGGAGAGACGCTCTTGCGCCTTGGCACACGAAAGATCGCGTTTTCCGGCGGCCCGCTTGCTTTTGGCGAACACTGCACAAAGGGGAGGATTATCAACGTGTTGAATTACAAGAAACCTGCGTTTTGGATTGTAACGCTTGCTGTCCTCGCGGCGGTGACCACGGCGATTGTGCTTCTGGCAAATCCGATGGAGACGCCGAAGGAAATCACTGAACCAACGATATCGCCTATCAGGTTGAGGCTCCTTCAATAAAAGAATTACAACCAATCAATATCGAAGCGTCCGACTTCGAGGTTCAAGCATTTGTTGTTCCAGATTCAAATAGTGGAACCACGACATTAATTGGCGGTGATATTGGAGATCAGTTGAAGTATAAACTGGACATCAGTGTGCTTGGAGATACAACAGTATTATCCGATGATGTGGCTGCTTTTGCAAACAGACTTGCCAACGGACAGAACTATATTTCGATGTTCCTTGAGAAGAATGCCGCAGGGTGTTATGACGAAGAAGCGGCGAACAGACTGATTGAGTACACGATTTTTAACAATGACGAGTATCGATACTATTTAGACGATACAACTGCCGAAGTCCATGTTGGTGAAAAGTATTGGCACTGCGAGGAATATTACATATTCCTTGTTCTCCATCCGGAATCACTCCATTGGCAGCATTACGGCTATGCGGAATATTTGGGCAGCGTGCTGAACCCTTATGATATGTGGCTGGCAAAGATTAAT
>CAYVAO010000336.1:0-3101 GCA_964448895.1 uncultured Christensenella sp. | reverse complement strand
TTCCTTTGCGTTTACGCAGAGGGCAACGTTGCTCGGCAGCGTCCAAGGCGTTGTCGTCCAAGCGAGAATGGCAACGGAGGGATCGTTTTTCAGGAAAAACTTCGCGATGGCGGAGGTTTCCTTTACGTCCTTATAGCCTTGGGCTACTTCGTGGCTACTCAGCGCCGTTCCGCAGCGCGGGCAATACGGCACGATCTTGTGGCCTTTGTAGAGAAGGCCCTTTTCGTGGATCGTCTTGAGCGCCCACCAGATGCTCTCGATATAGTTGTTGTCGTAGGTGATATAGGGGTCTTCCATATCCGCCCAGAAACCGACGCGGTCGGACATGGTTTCCCAGTCTGTCTTATATTTCCAGACAGATTCTTTGCATTTCTTGATAAACGGCTCGATGCCGTAGGCTTCGATCTGCTCTTTGCCGTCGAGGCCGAGCTGTTTTTCCACCTCGATCTCAACCGGTAGGCCGTGGGTATCCCAGCCGGGTTTGCGCTGTACGTCGTAGCCCTTCATGGTCTTGTAGCGCGGCACGATATCCTTGATTGAGCGCGTGAGCACATGGCCGATGTGCGGCTTTCCGTTTGCCGTCGGCGGGCCGTCAAAGAAGGTATAGGGCTTTGCGCCTTTTCTCAGGCGTACGCTCTTTTGGAAGATTTGCTTCTCCTTCCAAAACGCGAGCACTTCTTTCTCGCGCGGCACGAAGTTTAGCTCGCTCGATACTTTTTTGTACATGTTTCGCTCTCCTTGTTCTGTGTCAGACAAAATTTTTGTTCCGTTCTTCGGAAAACGGAGTAAAAAAATAGCCCTCCGCCTCCTCGATTGAGGGACGAAAAGCTCGAAAATCCGGCTTTGCGCGGTACCACCCTGCTTGGCGAATAAAATCGCCCGCTTATGTTCCCCTTAACGCGGGGAATACGTCGCGCGTTACTCGGCTTTTCGCCTTTGGCGCGCGCGCTCACGGGTGATATCGGCTTTTTCCCTGCCCGCCACCGCCTTGCACCAAACGCGGCTCGCTTCTGCGGACAATTTACGGAATCCGACCTGTCCCGATCATCGCTGTAATAGCAGAAGTATAGCGGGTTTTTCGCGGTTTGTAAAGAGCGCGCGGGCGAGATTGGACTGCATACGCACGCATTTATGCGTTTTTTCTGGTAAAAACGTCTTTTTGCCTTAACAGACGCGGGATAGTTTGATATAATCATTCATTACGAAATAAAAATAAGAAACTAAGGAAAAGACCGATGGATTTCAAACAGGCAATCGCTGCCGCGCTCTCCACCCAAGCGGGACTCCCGGCGGAGGAACTCGCAACCTGGCTCGAAACCCCTCCCTCGCCGGAGATGGGTGACTATGCTTTCCCCTGCTTTAAACTCGCAAAGACGCTGAGAAAGGCGCCTCCTGCGATCGCAGGCGAGCTTGCCTCCTCTCTCGTTTTGCCGGACGGGGTTACAAAGGCCGTGCCCGCCGGCGGATATGTAAATTTCTATCTCGACAAGAGCGCGCTGGCAAAATCGGTGTTGAGCCGCGTGTTTGCCGAAGGCGCGCGTTACGGCGGCTCCGACCTTGGGCAAAAGCGCAATGTCTGCATCGACTATTCCTCGGTCAACATCGCAAAGCCGTTTCACATCGGGCATCTGCCAACGACCGTGATCGGCAACGCGCTGTACCGCATCTATAACCACCTTGGATTTACGTCCGTGGGGATCAACCACCTCGGCGACTGGGGCACGCAGTTCGGCAAGATGATCGTGGCCTACAAGCTCTGGGGTGATCACGACACCATCGATCGCGGCGGTGTGGACGAGCTCGTGAAAATCTACGTGCGCTATCATCAGGAGGTTGAGAACGATCCCTCGCTGGACGATCAGGCGCGCGCCTGGTTTAAGCGCATTGAGGATGGCGATGCGGAGGCGCTGGCCCTCTTCGACTGGTTTAAATCGATCACGCTCAAAGAGGTCGAGCAGGTGTACGATATCCTCGGCATCCGCTTTGACAGCTATGCCGGCGAGAGCTTTTATAACGACAAGATGGGTCGTGTGGTGGACGAGCTGAAGGAGAAGAATCTCTTAAATCTCGACCAGGGCGCGCAGATCGTCGACCTGAGCGATTACAAGATGCCGCCGTGCATCATTCTCCGTTCCGACGGAGCCACGCTGTATGCAACGCGCGATATCGCCGCGGCGCTGTACCGCAAAGACACCTACGATTTTGCAAAGTGCCTCTACGTGGTGGCGTATCAGCAGGATTTGCATTTCCGGCAATGGTTCAAGGTGGTCGAGCTGATGGGCTACGATTGGGCAAAAGACCTGATCCACGTTTCGTTTGGCATGGTCAGCGGCACGGAAGGCGCGTTTTCCACCCGTAAGGGCAACATGGTCAAGCTGCGCGATGTGCTCTCCGCCGCCTGCGACAAGACCTACGACATCATCTGTGAAAAGAGCCCCGACCTGGAAGACAAAAAGACCATTGCGCAGCAGGTTGGCATCGGCGCGCTGATCTGGAACAGCCTCTACAACGGGCGCATCAAGGACGTGGTGTTCGACTGGGACACGGTGCTCAACTTTGACGGCGAAACGGGTCCATACGCGCAGTATACGCATGCGCGCGCTTGCTCGGTTTTAAGAAAAGCGGACTACACGCCCGCCGATGTGGATTACAGTCAGCTTACCGACGCGGAAGCTTCGGCGGTGATTGCGGCAATCGGTGCTTTCCCGGATGCCGTCGTGGACGCGATGGAGAAGAACGAGCCGTATCTCGTGACGCGCTCGATCATCGCCATTTGCGCCGCGTTCAACAAGTTTTATTATGAACAGCGCATCATGGCGGACGTAGCTAGCGTGCGTCAGGCGCGTCTCGCGCTGACCGACGCCACGCGCAAGGTCATCGCCATCGGGCTGAACCTTCTCGGGATCGCGGCGCCGGAGCGCATGTAAACGCTACTATCGGTTATTTCCCCGCCGGAGGCGGGGAAATAACCCTAAAATATACTTTTGCAACAAAAACGGATACTATCAACAGTTTGCTGTATTATTATAGGAATGATATAGGGGGATCGTATGCTGGATATCAAACTCAACCCCACGCAGCCGGAGATGGGAAAAGAGCAC
>CAYVAO010000335.1:0-3111 GCA_964448895.1 uncultured Christensenella sp. | reverse complement strand
TTAAACGGGGGCTATTGCTCCCGTTTTTCTTTTTATAGCAGAAATCCCACTTTCCGTCCTTTTGTGTTTTTCCGCACTGTCGTGTATACGATTGCTCACGAGGGTTGGCCGCAAGTATCGATCCTATCCCTTGTGCCATAGTACTTCATTAGGAGACCTATGAATCGATCCCAGTTTTTATCCAGCTGCATCATCACCGTGTTTCTGGCGGGAACGGCGCTCTCCACCCCGGCGGTATTGCGCGCGGAAACAACCGCGGCGCCGGAGACTACGCCTCTGCCTACCGCAACGGTCACACAAAGCGAAACGATTGAACCGGCATCCGAAACAAGCGATCCGGCCACGATCGATGTCGCTAATCGCATTCGCAACAACCTGCTCACCGATCAACCGACGCTGCGCTTGATCTCGACCGGCACGGCGATCTTCCTTTACCCAGAACCCACCAAAAAATCCACAAAGATCAAGCTGAAAAACGAGAATACGCGGCATGTCAGCGAGCTGATCATCCTCTCCGAGGTGACCTCGCCCGAAGGCGCCGCGTTTTATCAAGTTCGCTCTACGTTTTCCGGCGACACGGGCTATGTTCTTGTCAAAGACGCCCACAACAGCAGGCTCGCAACAACCGGCGTTTCCGGCTATGCGCGCATCGACGCCGCCAACTGTGATCTGCTTGCCGATTCGCGGGAGAACAGCGAGATTCTCGCGACGGAATGCGAGCATCTGGTTCGAATTCTCGGTGAATTGGAAGGCTATTATTATGTGATTACCGAGGCGGGTAACTACGGCTATGTGCTGCCCTCGCAGTTGGTACGCATCGACGAGGCGGAGGTACAGCAGCGCCTCGCGCTCGCTGAAGCGCCCGCCGTCCAGTCGATTATGAACGATCCGCTGAAAGACGGCAGCGCCGCCAACGCGGCGAAGATGCTCCGCGCGGGTACGGACAGCGCCGCGGTACATCTCTGGACGACAGCGGAGGCGCATGTCGCCACCCAGGGATTTCTGAAAAAAGCGACCATCGCGATGCTGAGCGTTGCAGCGGGCGGCGGGCTAAAGCCAGTCGGTTACGAGGGGATTCAGTTCCAAGCCTGTCCGGAAGTGCCGATCATTCAAGAGGGCGATACCCTCCAGCAAGGTTTGGACTTCAACCTGCATGGTTCGATCTATAGCGCCAGCGCGCTCACCAGCGTTACCGCGGAGCTCACGCCAACCAACAGTGTAGACGCAAGCGTGAAAGCTAGCGTTGCTTTCCTTCCGGAGCAAGATGTTTTTGCCTATTCACTGACATCCAAAGTTCTGGATTCGCTGGATCAGAAATTCAACATCCGCATGCTCCGCGCCGGTCAATATCACTATACACTTACGGCAACAAGCGTTGCACACCCGGAACCGGTTGTGCTCGTCTCCGCCGCCTGCAACATCGCGATTTATAAGCCTCATACGCTGACACAAAACAAGTTTGACGATAACTATCTCGACGCGCTGGAGTTCTTTCACGGGGACACGAAATCGTTTCTCTTTCCTTACTACATCGGCGGCGGGCGCGGCATCGGTACCGACGTAACCTGGCGAAACGCGCATATCGTCGTCTCAAGCCTCGGCCGCGTGAACATAAGCGCTCTACCAAATTTTGAGGCGGCAAATCATTACCTCAAGAGCACCTATGTGCGCGTTTCCCTTTATAATCAGCGCACGCACAAAACCGTCGAAGGCAGCATCATGCTGCTGGATGATCTCGTGGAGAAATACGGCTCTTTTGTGCCGCGCTTTCAAACCAATCTGGATTATCTGAGCCATCACGCGCTGGGCACGGCAATCGACGTAAACGACAACCTCTACCCCAACAGCAATAAGCCGAGCAACCATGACCTGATCGGCGGAGACGTTCGCAACCACCTGACTTATAACGGCATCCAGACGGACAAGAGCGGGATTTCGTACTATGACTTCACCTACGACGGCACCTATCCCGCAAGCTATAAGAAGGTGCCAAACACGATTGTCAACTATCTGCTCTACGAGCTGGCGTTTTACCGCGCGGGGTTTGAGTGGGGATTCTATTACGAAACCACCTGCGACGCGATGCACTTTATGCTCACGGAAAACGACCGCAACCGGCACATGCACACGGATATCGGTCTGCGAAAAGTCTACGACTACATCGATCCGGAGTGGGTCTATGTGCCGACGCCGTCGCCAAGCCCGACGCCGGCAATCGCGCCAAAACTGGGAATGACGCCCACGCCTGCGGCAACACCCGCGCCAACACCGGCGCCGAAAAAGTAACGTTAAAGTGCAAAAGTTTGAACGCAAGTGAGTCAATCGTAAAAAGCAGGCATGATCAAATAGATCGCGCCTGCTTTTTTCAGGATCACGAGGAATCCTGCTTCAAATTCATTTCCGTTCTCTCATTAGAGCTTCACGGCGCTATTTGCTCCTCCGTTTCGGATTTACAAGAAATACCGCAATCGCAACCCCGACCGCAACGACCGCAAGCACGAATGCTTCGAGAACCCATTTGTCGTCTGCCGAAGACTCGGCGGTTTCTTCGCTTGGCTTCTGCGTGCTTTCCGGCAAAGACGTTGGCGAAGCCGTGACCTCTGCGGGAGTCGTTTTCCCCCGCGCTTCGGCGAGAATCGCATCAAGCTCCTCCTGCGAAATCTGCTGAATTGGGTAGCCGTTCCACTCGGTTTCTCCGTTTGGCGCCCATTCGCCCGCGTAGGCTGCGGTGTAGTAGAGGGTTGGGTAGGCGATGGTTTCGCCACGCTTTTTTGTGAAGTGGGATAAGTAGCTTTTCCCATCGGACGTCTTTTCCGTTTCATCAAACAATGTATCTGCAAAAGACTTTGGAGTGCCTTTGGTAAAGATGATTCGATTCAGATGATCACAGCCCGTGAATGCTTTCTCCTCAATCACCAAATCACTTGAATTTACGATGAGTGTATTCAACTCGTAGCAAAGTCGAAACGCAAGCGTTTCAATTCGTTGCGTCGATTCCGGCAGTTCAAGTATTAAAATACTGTAACAGGCGCCGAAACAATCCTGACTGATTCGAGGAATCAATGTGTCGCTGATATACGGACTGTTTAGCTTGATACAACCGCTGAATAC
>CAYVAO010000334.1:0-3120 GCA_964448895.1 uncultured Christensenella sp. | reverse complement strand
TACACCATCGGACATTACTTCGCGACGGCAAAACAACCGAAGGTCACCACCGATCATCCGGAGTTCAAGAAAGTGGAAGCGGAAGTAACCGAACGCATGAAGAAGCTGCTCTCGGTCAACGGCAAGCGCACGCTGACCTCGTTCCACCGCGAACTCGGCTCCATTATGTGGGAATTCTGCGGTATGGGACGCACTGCCGAGGGCTTGAAGAAAGCCCTCGAACGCATTCCCCCGCTGCGCGAAGAGTTCTGGCAGAACGTGATCGTCACTGGCGAGAACGAGGACTACAACGTAGCCCTGGAACGCGCCGGACGTGTGGCGGACTTCCTTGAATTCGCCGAACTGATGGTTCACGACGCCCTCGAGCGCAACGAATCGTGCGGCGGACATTTCCGCGAAGAGTACCAGACCGAGGACGGCGAAGCGCTCCGCAACGACGACGACTATGCGTACGTGGCGGCGTGGGAATACAACGGCGTCGGTCAGAAGCCCATCTTGCACAAGGAACAACTTGAATTCGAGAACGTGCACCTCAGCACGAGGAGTTACAAATAATGAAACTCACACTTCAGATATGGCGTCAGAAAAATGCCCAGGACAAAGGGCATATGGTAACCTACACCCTCGACGAGGTCAGTCCCGATATGTCGTTCCTTGAGATGCTCGACATTCTCAACGAAAAGCTGATGCTCAATCAGGAAGAGCCGGTGGCGTTCGAGCACGATTGCCGCGAAGGTATTTGCGGATGTTGTTCGCTGACGGTGAACGGTATTCCGCACGGTCCGGAGAAAGCCACCACCGTCTGCCAGCTCCACATGCGCAAGTTCAAGGACGGCGACGAAATCTACATCGAACCCTGGCGCGCCCGCGCATTCCCCATTGTCAAGGATCTTGTCGTCGACCGCAGCGCGTTCGACCGGATCATGCAGGCGGGGGGATTCGTTTCGGCACGCACGGGCGGCGTTCCCGATGCAAACGCGATTCCCATTCCCAAAGACGACGCGGAGATGGCGATGGATGCCGCGGCATGTATCGGTTGCGGAGCCTGCGTTGCCTCGTGCAAGAACGGTGCGGCGATGCTGTTCGTTGCCGCGAAGGTATCGCAATACGCCTACCTACCGCAGGGCAAAGTCGAAGCCAAACACCGCGTATTGAACATGGTCGCGAAAATGGACGAGGAAGGTTTCGGCGCGTGCACTAATTACTACGAGTGCGAAGCCGTCTGTCCGAAGGAAATCAAGGTCTCCTTCATCGCCAAGATGAACCGCGAATTCCTCGCCGCCAAACTGCTGAGCAAGGAATAGAAGTAACCTGCCTTCTGTAGGGGCGTCTGCCTGAGGTGGACGCCCCTTTTTTATTCCCAGTATGCTGTTAATCTGTAGGGGCTGGCGTTTGCTAGCGCTTAGTTGTATGTACTAAAGCGTATATCCGGTTGTACTTCGTGGCGATTTCGTTTCATTCTACCGACATAAGAATTCCCCCTCGGTCCCCCTCCGTCAAAGCCGGATCTCTGACCTTGCCGCTCGACGCAAATCTGCTGACATTGAAGTTCGGTATGTCCGTATGTCATTGCATGATAAAACAATGCGACACGTAGGAAGCATTTGATTTTCCTATCCAAATTCAATTATTTTATATAGCAGTACAATTCATACGAAATTTATGCGAATATCAAATAGCCCGATTAGAACCACGAAGCAATTCGGGATTAATTAATATATATTTCGAAACAATAATTATATTTCGAAATAAAGCGGCAACGCAGAAAGTATCATTTTAGTATTGTATTGATAACATCAGCACGTGCTGCATTAGTAATCTGCACATAGCTTGGCATACGGGGGTCTGTAAATCTATAAACGCCTTTCGCTAAACGAACAACAATACATGTTTCATCATTCGAAACCAGTCGTTGAAGGTAGTTGTTTAACGCACTTTGCTTTATAGCTTTATTTGTTATCTCATAGTACATTTCTCTCCACTCTCTTGCCTTAAACTCTTCTTTTCTTATCAATGCGGCTGCGAGCAAAATATCCTTGTATACATCACTTGAAAAAGAACGAATTGCGTGATCATATTTATCTTTCAATGATCCTTCTGCATCATTAGTTGCATCTTGAATCGCCTTTTCAAGCACTTGCATAGAGATGGCTGTAAGGTCGTTTGCTATTGCATACTCAGCGCACTTAAGCGCCAACAAATGCGTGAAATGTGGGTAACCTGAGCTCAGTCTGACAATCTTCCGTGTTACGTCATCCATAAATTTGAGCTTGGCTTGCAATGCCCCTTTTATCACAATGTCTGTCAATTCCTTATCATCCATTCGATTTAATTTTGTTTCTTTCAAGCATCTTTGGACCGATGCATGCGCACCTATAAGTTCAGTTGCCGTTTTGGCAATCCCAACAACAAGTATTTTAAATGGGGAGTTACAATCACTTAATAACTTTATCAATTCCGCTATGGAATGTTTATCTTTTGAATTTGGAATACGATCAAACTCGTCAATATACAATAATCCGTGTTTATCTGCGAGATACTCAGAAACCCGAGAAGGTGTTAACGCTTTGGATTTAAAGGTTTTTTGCGTTGTGCTGGAGGATTTTCCTCCCGCATCAATGATATGGCTAATTCCTACTCGACGTTCATCTGATTCAACAAAGGTTACCGATTCGATATTTATATCCAACCCTAGGTCAGTTAGCGTATCATCCAAAATTGATGCGAATGTATCTTCAGTACCACACCGTTTTGTATAAAGTTTCCCTTTAGTAAACTTTTTTATCAGTAATTGAGTAGCTATATTTGCTAATGAGCTTTTGCCAACGCCACGATCTCCATACAGCAACGAATGTTGCCCCGGTGTACCAATTTGTTGTATTATCCTTTTAACTTCATCTTGCCTTCCAAAGAACAAATCAAAAGACTCAATCGGCATATGTGGAGTAAAGATATCGCGTATTCTTGATTCCCGTATCTTTCCTTCTTTTTCAAGACCAAATAAATCTTTTGCCATGATGCACCTCGCTGATTTTCTTTGAAGGAATTCTTACCTGCAAATAACAAAGTGAGACGTAAATCTGCCTAGATGAATTGTCACCAACAGATAATACATAGACA
>CAYVAO010000333.1:0-3153 GCA_964448895.1 uncultured Christensenella sp. | reverse complement strand
GCGTCGGCGTCGGAGTGGGTGTCGGTGTGGGCGTCGGCGTCCCAGTTGGCGCCGCAGTCGGGCCAACGGTCGGCGTAACGCTTGCTATCGGCGTCGGCGTTACGGTCGAAGTAATCGTAATATACTTCGCAAACACATAGCCCGATTTTCCCGTTGCGGTAACCGTCACTTGATACCAGTCGCCGGATTTTCCGGTTACGGTAACCGCGGTGTCCTTCGCGAGTTTTCACATGCTGGAATACGCGGTTGAAGGTACGGTGCGGAAATTTACGCCGCTCGCGTTGAGTTTGCCAACCTGCGTGCCAACGGGTATCGTCGTCGGAACCGGTGTCGGGGTCGTCGGCCCAGGCGTTGCGGTCGGAGACGTGCTGGTCACCTTCACAAAGCTCGCGTAGACATAACCGGTCTTTTTGATCGCGATTGCCGTTACTTTATACCAGTCCCCGCTCTTTTCGAGTATGGTCAGGTCGTCCATCTTTTGCAGCTTATCGATCTTGGTATAGTTTGTCCCCGGACCGGAGCGCAGATTGACGCTGTTTGCGGTGATCTCGCCCGCCGTCGCGGTCGTGCTGCCGCTGCTTGCGCCTTCCACCTTGGACACGATCTTCACGTAATTCGGCGAGATGTAGCCCTCTTTGCCGGTCGCGTGAACCTTCACCTTGTACCAACCGGTCTTTGCATCCGCGGAATAGATCGTGAGTCCCGCTTTGGATGCGACGATCGCGAGGCTTTCGCTCTTGCTCGTCGCCTCCTTGCGGAGGTTGACGCGGCCGGACGTGCTGCCGAGCGCATATGCGCTCAGGCTTGTACTGTTCACCGAGATATATTTGCCGCTGACATAACCGGTCTTCCCCGTCGACGGTACGTCAATTCTCAGCCAAGTTCCAATGACCTCATAGATGTTCACAGCGGTGCTCTTAGAGAGCGTATCTACAATCGAATTGCTGGTTCCAACGCCTTTGCGCAGGTTCAGCTTCGAGGTGTTGACATAACCCGTTGCAAGCGCAGACTCTGCGTGCGCTTCACGCATCGGTATCAGGCTCACCATCAGCGCAATGCTGAATAGTCCCGCCAGTAATCGTAACCATATTTTGTTTCGCATGTTATTTTCCTCCCCGGCTTTTGCACTAAGCGTACTAGTCGTACTAACACACTTGCATCATACGCTATATCATAGCCGTTGTCAATGTAAAATAAAACGGATTCACATTCGCTTCACAAATAACACTTTTATCGAACCCGAAAGGTTGCATGCGAAAATGAGAAAAACAAGATTACGCCGCGTCGTAACAATTTTGTTTACACATCGTAGAAAACCGCATATAATCAAACTGAGGTGATCTTCTTTGACGCTGACCGAAAAACTGGATTTGCTCCTGACGGAGCGCAATCTCAACAAATCGCAACTTTCCGCGCAAAGCGGGCTGCCATATACGACCATCGTCAGCCTGTATGAAAAAGGCTCCGAAAACGTGAAGCGTTCCACGCTGCTCGCGCTCGCGCGCTTCTTTAACGTTTCGCTGGATTATTTAGCGGATGACGAAGTAGAGGAGCGCGGAACGCGCATCTACGCCTCGGCGGGACATTTTGACGTCAGCAAACTAACGCCCGAGGGACGCGAGCGTTACGAGGAGTACATTGAGTTTTTAGCGGATAAGTTTACGAAATAAGAAAAGACGCAAAAATCTGCCGCAGAAAGGGAGCGCGACGGGTATGGATCGCATCGAAGAACTCACAACCGAAGCAAGCGAACGCGGGATTGACGTTCACGAACGTGAAATCCCCGTACCCGGCATGTCCGCGGCGTATATCAAAACGGAAACCGGCGAACACATCATTATCCGGCAGGATGGCACCCAGGCGGAGCGCGCCTGCTGGCTCGCGGAAGAGCTGGGCCATCATTATACCGGCTCCGACCGGCGGCTGCACTACAACGCTGCGGACGACTGGCGCGCCGAGGCGAAAGCGCGCAAGTGGGCGCACGACCGCCTACTCTCGCCGGATGCAATCCGCACCGCGGCACGCAACACCGACGATATCTACGAAATTGCGTTTACGCTCAACGTCAGCGTCGAATTCTTGCGCGAATCCATCGACTGGTACATGGCGCGCGGTCTCTGGGCGCCGGACACGCTGCCGGACGAGTATGCCGAAGAAAACGCTTCTCCTATCAAGGACGCGGATTCAAACGAGCGGAACCCTGATTAGATTTTTTCGTTGCAGTGACGAGAGCAAATATCAGCCAAACGATCAGCGCGCCGGTCACCACGCCGGAGAAATCCAGCCAAACATCCGAAACCTGCGATCCGCGCGCGGAAAAGAGCTGAATCGTCTCGTCGGTCAACGCAACGATCAGTCCCGCAAACAGGCAGTTCAGGATGGACTGCAGCCTCTCTTTTTTGAGCAGAATCGTCAGGAGCACGAATTCAACTCCCAGCGCGCCAAACTCGGTGAAATGCGCAAGTTTGCGCACGAGATGGTCGGTAACGTTTTCCGGCGAGAAAATCGCATCCAGAAACGGTCGAATGAATTGCAGCACGCCGAGGCTCAGCAGCTGGGACTCGCTTCTACTCTTCAGCGAATTTCCCCAGATAAACACAATATTGGCCACGATGATGATCGAGATGATCACGATCCATGTCTTTTGCTTCTTCATATGTCTATACTTTCAATTAAATTTATACTTCTACGGCATTATACACCGCGTTTCCGCTTTTGCGCTACTTTCATGATTGCATAAACAAGCAGCATGCCAGCTCCCGCGCCGAAGAAGTCGATCCATATATCCTGTACCTGACTCGTTCTACCCGTAAAGATTTGAATGGTCTCGTCGATCACGGCGGTCATCAGCACGGTAAACAGCAATATCCAAACACTCTGTTTCTTGATCGGAGCGGAAAGCCAAACCAGAAGCGCACCCAATATCGCATACTCGAGCACGTGGGCAGCCTTTCGCACCTCGTAATCAAACACCTTGGCTGGAATCTTCCCCTGCGGATCGACCAACGGTTTGAGCAGTTTTTCCACCCAGCCGCTGAGCGCATTGGACTGCTTACTCCCCGCGAGCGAGTTGCACCAAATGAACAGCAGCATCAGCGCGAGTAGCACTGCTAGAATTCTATGATTATTTCGCTTTAAAACCAATGTATCACC
>CAYVAO010000332.1:2249-3156 GCA_964448895.1 uncultured Christensenella sp. | reverse complement strand
GCATGAACGCCAAGAACGCAACCGAGCTCATGGCCATGCCGGAGATCGACGGCGGCCTCATCGGCGGCGCGAGCCTGAAGAGCGAAGACTTCTCAAAGGTGGTTCATTTCTAATGACGAAACCGATCACCGCATTAATCATATTGGACGGCTTCGGCTGCTCCACGGAAAAGGAATTCAACGCCATCAAGGCCGACGGCGCTGCGAATATTTCGCGTCTTTGGAACGAATATCCGCATGTGCAGATCGCGGCGAGCGGTATGGACGTTGGCCTTCCGACGGGCCAGATGGGCAACAGCGAAGTCGGCCACCTCAACATTGGCGCGGGACGGATCGTCTATCAGGAACTCACCCGCATCACCAAGGCGATCATGGACGGCGACTTCTTCGAAAACAAGGCATTCTTAGGCTCGATTGAAAACTGCAAAAAGAACGGCAGCGCGCTGCACCTGATGGGACTACTCTCCGACGGTGGCGTGCACTCGCACAACACGCATCTCTACGCGCTCGTCGAGATGGCGAAAAAAGCGGGGCTCACGAAGGTCTTCGTGCATTGCTTTATGGACGGACGCGACGTGCCGCCGAGCAGCGGCAAGTGCTATGTCGAGCAGCTTGACGAAAAGCTTGCCGAGATCGGCACGGGCAAGATCGCGACCGTGATGGGCCGCTATTACGCCATGGATCGCGATAATCGCTTTGAGCGCGTGGAGAAGGCCTACAGCGCGCTTGTGTACGGCGAAGGGGAAACGGCTGCAACCGGCGAAATCGCCATGCAAAACAGCTATGACAAGGGCGAGACGGACGAATTCGTGCTGCCTACCGTCATTTTGGAAAACGGCAAGCCGGTCGGCAAGATCTCGGCCAACGACAGCGTGACCCGTGGATTCTTGAGGTACTCGCGCAGATGC
>CAYVAO010000332.1:0-2239 GCA_964448895.1 uncultured Christensenella sp. | reverse complement strand
CAGCGTGATCTTCTTCAACTTTCGTCCCGATCGTGCGCGCGAAATCACGCGTACGCTCGTGTTTGACGACTTTGACGCGTTCCCGCGCAAAAACGGGTTCTTCCCGCTCTACTATGTCACGTTGACGCAGTATGACAAGACGTTTGGCGATCGCGTACACGTGGCCTATCGTCCGGAATCGCTGGACAACACGTTTGGTCAGTATCTCGCGGAAAAAGGGCTGACACAGCTTCGCATCGCGGAGACGGAGAAATACGCGCACGTAACCTTCTTTTTCAACGGCGGCGTAGAAGCGCCAAACCCCGGAGAAGACCGCGCGCTGATCGCTTCGCCGAAGGTTGCGACCTATGATCTCAAGCCGGAGATGAGCGCGTTTGAAGTGGCGGACGAAGCGGTGAAACGCATCGAAAGCGGCAAGTATGACGTCATGATCCTCAACTTCGCAAACCCCGACATGGTCGGGCACACGGGCGTGATGTCGGCGGCAACCGCTGCCGTCCACGCGGTGGACGCCTGCGCCGCGAAGGTGGTAGACGCGATCTTGAAGACCGGCGGACGTTGTATCATCACCGCGGACCACGGCAACTGTGAAAAGATGTGGGACGAAGTGGAGCACGTGCCGTTTACCGCGCACACGACGAACCCCCGCCCCTGCATCCTCGTTGACAACACCCGCAAGAACGTGACTCTCCGCACGGGCGGCAGACTCAGCGATCTGGCTCCTACGCTCTTAGAGCTGCTCGGGCTGCCTGTGCCGGAGGGAATGACCGGAAAATCGCTGATCGAAGGCTGATTTTTCACCCGCCGAAATGCGGATTTTCACCGCTAGAAACACGCATTCGCCCTTGCAATCAGGGCGGGTGCGTGTTATAATCACTAGGCTTAGGCGCCGGATTTCGGAATGCATAAGTCAATACTGCTGATCGCTCCGTCTGCTGCGAAAAACGCCGCGAGAACCGGAGATCAAAATTGGACGAACTATCACAATGGATACCTTAGCGCTTATCATTCGCCTCGCGCGGACGTTGATCTCGATTCGTCGCGTTTATCGTGGGTGTGCTTGCGCTGTTATTGACAATATTCTAAGGCCGGTAGAGCGAACCATATGCGGCGTGCCAGCGAGGTGCGCCGCTTTTTTCGGTAGATGTTTACAATTCAATCGATAGACGGAAACGGACAGTCCTCTTCGGTAACTTACGCGGCAAAGACACTTGACTTTGTAGCATGGAACCGATTAGAATGATTGTAAAATAATATATTATTTTCCGTCGGAAAGTGAGAGGGCTGATCCAATGCCCGTGAAACGCGGCGTAAAGCCTGTTGCGCAGAACCGAAAAGCGCGTCACGACTACTTTATCGAGGAGACGCTGGAGTGCGGAATTGAACTCTTCGGCACCGAGGTGAAGTCGCTCCGCAAGGGCGCGTGCAATCTCAAGGATAGTTATGCGCAGGTGAAGAACGGGGAACTGTTCGTCATCGGCATGCATATCAGCCCGTATGAGCAAGGGAATATCTTCAACAAAGACCCTTTCCGCACGCGCAAACTGCTTGCACACAAGAGCGAAATTCGAAAGTTGCAGGTTGCGTCTCAAAAAGATGGCATGAGCTTGGTACCGCTGGAGATCTACCTCAAGGATGGCAGAATGAAACTGCTGCTTGCGGTGGCGAAGGGTAAAAAGCTCTACGACAAGCGCCATACGATAGCGGATCGAGACGCGGATCGCGAAATGGAACGACGGATCAAGGAGGACAGATCATGAGGAACCTGCCGTTTACGAAGGATGCCCTGGAGGCGATCGTAAGCAAATATCCGACCCCGTTTCATATCTATGATGAAGCCGGCATCCGCGCAAACGTAAAACGCTTGCAGGAGGCGTTTGCCTGGAACGAAGGCTTTCGCGAATACTTTGCCGTCAAGGCGCTGCCAAACCCCGTGATCATGAAGCTGCTGTTTGACAGCGGCTGTGGCATGGACTGCTCTTCGCTGACAGAGCTGATGCTCTCGCGCGCGGTTGGCGTGACGGGACACGACGTGATGTTTTCTTCCAACGACACGCCCGCAAACGAGTTTGCACTCGCGAGCGAGATGGGCGTGCTGATCAATCTGGACGATATCACGCACATTGATTTTCTCGCGGCGAACGGCGGAATTCCGAAGACCGTCTGCCTGCGCTTCAACCCCGGCGGCGAGTTTTTGCTGGGCAACACCATCATGGGCAATCCCGGCGAGGCGAAATAC
>CAYVAO010000331.1:0-3163 GCA_964448895.1 uncultured Christensenella sp. | reverse complement strand
TTTTTTGTGTTATTTACTGTATGATTAGCTGATTGTGTAGTTGCGCGTTCTGCTGGCGGAAGAGGAAACGCTGCCCGTTGCGCTCGCTACGATACGATAGCTACCCGCGGAAAGGGTGACGGACTTACTGACATAAGCGCTCGTGCCGGTCGATGTGCTGCTGCCGGATGAGACGAGCGTCAGCGTGGTGCCGACGACGCGGTAGAGACGATAGCTCACCGTAATGGTTTCCGATACGCTGGACGAAGCGGATGCCCAGGCAAGATACGTGCTTCCGCCGCTGCTCGAAAGCCCGCAATTCACCGAGAGAGTGGACTCGGTTGCGTCGGGACTGACATCGTCCGAATCCGGCGCAAGCGCAAACGTGCTGCCGGAGAAAGCGAGGCAGAACAGGAACAGAAGTGTAGAGAACAGTTTTTTCTTCATGAATAGCATCTCCAATCTAAGTTTTTTGAGTAGTTGCCCTTATACTACTATTGTTATGCAGAAATATGACATAGATATTTTGAACGAAAAAAGCTCGTTTTAGCTAAAAACGGGAGTTTTTCTGATATCGAGTGCGAAAATCTCGATTGCAAGTAGTTGATCGACATAAAGTAAAGACATGTTGGCTCAATCAGCGTCCCCCAACAACCGAACCGGCTCATACAGCACGTGAAATTTTGGCGTGACATCCATCGGCTGGTGATAATGCCCGCAAAACCAATGCGAATACGAACAACGATCATAGACACGCTGTAAAAAGTCTGTGAGTTCGTTGATAGGATAGGTATCGTTTCGCAAAATGACGGCGATTTCGCTTTGCAGGTTTGTTGGCGCGCAATGCGTTAAAATATAATCGACCTGAAAGTCGTACTCCGCAAGCTTACGCCAGCCTTCTTCCAATTCCTGAACGGAAGGCATCTCCTGCTCCCACCAGGAATAATGCTTGATGCGAAAAAACTTATTCTGAAAGCTAAGCTCGCGATACATGACGTCAAACATTGGATCTGCGGGATCGAGTACACCATTTTGAATATCGTGGCAAGCGGCTCCGCCCATTGTAAAAAACGTCTTTCCCTCGATGGTATAGACTTGCCCGCGCATGAGATGCAACACATTCTCGCGAATGACCTGAACGCTGCCACCGTTCCAGCTGATCACCGGAAACTCTGCAAGCATATCGTAGTTTTCATGATTTCCATCCAGAAATAGAACCGTGAAAGGTAGTTTTGCAAGTCGATTGAGTTCGGCGGCTTGGCGCGGACTATCCGACCAGATTCCGCCGAAATCACCACAGATGATCACGAAATCCTGACGTGTTGGTCGATATCGCTTCACGCCGGGAAGCGGTTTGTAGAGACGGGAAAAATCCGCGTGCGTATCACCTGTGATCCATATCATTTACGTTCATTCCTCCGGTTTGCGATAGTGATAGCATAAAAGAATCAGCGTGAATATTTTCGAAAAAAAGTTGCAACGAGGAATTCCGGTTTTGACAAGACCCCGCGCAGCTGGTTTACATCGTTGCGCGGGGCAACTTGCGTCTGAACAAAGCTCAGTCAAACTGATAGGGGTTGAAGTGGTTGAGCGCGAGGATAAACCATGCCGTCGGCGCAATGTGCGCGTCGGTCGAATACACCCAAGGTTCCCCCGTAAAGAGATCAAATCCGGTGGAAAGATTTTGCACGGTAGCAGCGGGGAACAAACCGTTTTCCAACTGAATGGATACGAGCGCGTCGAGCGCCGCTTTTGCGTCCCCGGTATTCCCCAGCTCGCGCTCCATCAGCGCGGTGTAAGCGGTACCTTCCGCCCACCAACCGCCGTTTTCGTTGCTTTCGCAGAAGGGGTAGCCGCCTTGCGGCAAACGCATTTTGGTAACGCGGGTGAGTGCCGCATCATACGGCGAAAAGTCCTCTCCCAGCGCGAGAGCCGCCCAAACCTGCGCATCCAGCACGATGTTGCCTTTGCTTGGCGTTACACCGTCCGATTCCGTTCCCGTGTAAAAAACGCCGTTTGTTGCGTCATACATGGAGTCGATGAACGCTTTTGCGCTGGCGGCGGCCTTTGCGTAACGATCCGACCCTGTCAAGCGATAGAGCTCCGAGAACGCGGCATATGCGTCGATATTGTGCTCAATGGACTTATAGGTTAGTGGATAGACAACCGGAGGGTTGCCCTCGATCCAGCCGTCGAAACCCGCTGTGAATCCTACCGTTTCATCGGAGCAGTTGTCGATCACCCAGTCCATCAGCGATTCCGCCGTATGAAGATAAATATCGTTTGGCGCAATGCGATTGTATTGCAAGAGCGCGAGTGCTACATAGGAAGTGTTGCCCGTATTGCTGCCGACCTGATATCGGTCTTCAAACCAATTGCCTGTTTCGCTCAGAGAAAAATCATACCAACCGGGTAAGCGCGCGCCGCTTTCCCAGCCGGGTAGCGCCTGGATGCTGCCTGCGGCGTACGCATTTCGAATGCGAGCAACGCCTTCGCGGTCGTTTTGTACCGCATAGACAAACGCGTCTAGAATTTTTGCCGACTGATCCAGATTTCCCTCGGAGAGAAAAGCCATCGCAACGAGCGCATTGTCGTAGGAGAACGCGGCGTTCTTGATATAGATATTCTCCGTATCGTATGATGCGAGCAATACCGGCGCTTCCTGCGCGGAGAGGATGTTGCCCGTAAAGCGGATCTCGTCGAGAAAAAATACGTTTTGCGCCGAGCCGGACTTCGTTCCGCTGCAAACAAAACCGAATCCGCAGCAGATATAGCTCAAGTCCAGACCGCTCAGGTCGATCTCATATTCTGTCCATTCCGTCGAGAGGGTGACGAAGCCGAGCGATTGTTTCTTTGCGCTATCCGGATAAGGGACAAGCGGCGTGCCCCATTCGCCATCGTAGCCGAATCCCAGGGTAAAAAACTCAACAACCTCTGCGCCTGTTTCACCTCTGGCGTAAAACCGGAGCATATCCGCGCCGCTGAGGTCGAGCCCGGCGTTGTCCTGCTTGCCGTCGTTGAGGCGCGGTTGCGTCTCTCCTGCAGGCAGGTATCCGTTCAGAAACATCCAGCCGCCCCAATCCTTACCGGAGGTATCGATTTGACAGCGGATGCAGCTCTTACCTGAGAATGTATCACACTCGCGAATGAAGTTTTGCTTGCTCTCTTCGCCGGAAAAATATTC
>CAYVAO010000330.1:0-3164 GCA_964448895.1 uncultured Christensenella sp. | reverse complement strand
AAAGTATATCGTGTTCCAGCGTGCCTGTAAAACAAAAAAACGCCGCGCGAGGCGTCGTAAAGAAGAGATTATAGAGTGTGCCTCGATACAGGAGCACGCCAAAATACGTCACCGTGTTTTTTCCGTTGATATACGGCAGCCCTGTTTGTTTGGCAAGCTGAACCACATCCACACCCGCGGCCTCCAGCGAAACCACCGCGCGCCCCGGATGACGGCATGGCTCGCCCGATTTTTTGGCGCAGATCTTGCAGCCGCCGCAAGCACCCGCGCCCAGCAGCCAGCAGTCGATCTCGTTTTTCTCCGCCGCGCGCCGGAGCCGCGAAATCAGATGATTGTGCGCCTTTGCCGCGCGGTGCATGCCCTCGATATCAAACGAATCCACAATCTCATGCACCGTTTGAAACACGATCGCGTGCTCAAACGACTTTGCCCGCGCAATCAGCGCCGCAATCTCGCCGACATCCGGCGGGCACATCCAGCATGCGCCATAAAAACCGCAGGCGTTCTGTTCGCAGGCCGCACGAAACGCGGGGTCGAAGGAAATATCCTTCACCTCGATCTGCGTATACCCCGCGCTGTGCTTTTCAAGCAGTTTTGTCAGGCGCATATTCCCGATTTCTCTCAAACGCGAACGATATAGTTCTCTTTGCGCGGCGCGGGTTCCGGCGCGGGTCCTGCCGCATAGCCCAATATCACCTGACCGATTCCCTCATAGTCGCCCTCGATGCCCCATTTTTTGAGCAGGGCTTTGCCTTCTTCGCTCTCAAACATCTCCTTCGCGCGGTGAATCCAGCAGGAGCCGAGGCTTACCGCATGCGCCGCGTTGAGCAGCGTGGTCATCACGGAAGCGCCGTCGAGCTGATAAGTTCCGCGGGAACGGTCCGCGAGCACGACGAGTACTGTCGGCGCGCCGTAATATGGATCGCTCTTGTTTCCGTTGACCGCGGCGTTCATGCGGGAAAGCTGCTTGACCGTCGCTTCGTCCTGCACGGCGACGATGACCGGCGTTTGCCTTCCGCCGCCTGTGGGCGCGAAGGTGCCGGCTTCTAAAACCTGCTCCAGCAGGTCTTTTTCCACCTGCTTCGGTAAATAGGAGCGAATGCTCCGGCGGGTTTTGAGGTTATTCAGTGTTTCGTTCATTCTTGTAATCCTCCGTTTGATCAGACTTTCTCTTGGTCTTGTTGTTTCCTGAGTTCCGCGTGTGTTTCCTTCGTCACAAAAGTCAAGGTGCCTTTGAACCGTTTGAACGGCGGCATGGGTTTCTCCATCTGTTTTGCGTATGTCAGTCCCAGTCGTTCATACAGTCGGTAATGCGGCTGTAAACGCTCGATAAACGCATCATAATTCGCCCGCTCCGGCGCTGCCCAACCGGTCTCCGCCGTGGCGGCGATGCGCGGGAGCGTGTTGAAAAAGAGTTTCTCCTCCGTATCGATCCATTCCGTCCAAATCGCCGCCTCCACACCTAGGATGTTCTCTTGCTGCTTCTTTCGCACACCACGCAGGGTAGGTCTGTAAGCATATGTCTTTTTCAGCGGTGTTGCGGCGTAGGGATAATCATAGTAGACCCGCGTGACAGAACTGAGGATCGCTTTTCCTCCAGCGTTGACATATTGCGCCATTCGCGCGGGCCCGTTGTGCGAAAGCGGCGTCCAATACTGAACAATCGCGCTCTTTGAGAGCGTATCGCAAAGCCCGTCATTCCAAACGATTGCCTTCCTGCCGTGCTCCTCTAAATATGCAATCACGCGGGTGAGAAAATGCCCTTGCAGCTCCCGTTCGTTTTTAAGCCCCTGCTCGCGCATGACCCGCTGGCAGCGTTCGCCACGCTTCCACTCGCTCTTGAGGGCTTCGTCGCCGCCGATATGGAGGTAAGAGTACGGAAAGAGCTCCATCACTTCGTCCAACAGGGAAAACAGGAACGTAAAGGTCTCCTCCCTGCCCGCGCAAAAGAGCTTGTTGGAAAAATCGGTGACGCCAAATCGCGTCGCGACCTCGACCGGTTCGTTCACGCAAGCCAGTTCGGGATACGCCGCAATCATCGAGAGCGCGTGCCCGGGCATGTCGATTTCGGGTACGATTTCAATTCCGCGCGCCTTTGCGAAGCGCACCAACTCGCGAAGTTCCGCCTTGGTGTAAAATCCGCCGTGCAAAACGCCGTCTTCCCCTTTGAACTCCGTGTGTTTAACAAACGTGCTCTTTCGACAGGAACCGACGCTGTTCAGCAACGGAAAACGCTCGCTCTCAAACCGGAATCCCTGATCCTCGGTCAAGTGTAGATGCAAGCGATTGTATTTATGATACGCCATGAGGTCGACGAGGGTTTTGACCGTCTGCATCGGGAAGAAGTGACGGCAAACGTCGATCAGCAGCCCGCGCCAGGGTTTCTCCGGCGCGTCTTCTATTTCGCAGCGCGGCAACAAACCTTCGTGCTCCGCGCAAAGCTGCGCAATCGTCGCCGCGGCGTACACTGCGGCCGCTCGATCGCCCGCTTCCACCAACACGCCTGTTTCGTCCGCTGCGATTTGATATTGCTCCGGCGCTAACGTGCTGTTTTGCCGAAACGAAATCATCACTCCCGAATCATTCGGATTCAACTCGCCCAAGCCGAGCATGGCGAGCACGCCTTCCCGCGCATCTTCCAGCGGTGAATCGAGCCGAACCGCACGACGGTTGACCGAGATCGCTCCATTGCGTAACTGCTGCTTTCGCACCTGCGGAATCGGCATAACTGGTTTTGATTCCCTTCTAATGATCAGAAAAATCAATTGTTCGTAACAAACTTCATTATACGACACAGCCTCCCTTTCGGCAACGCTGCGGAGGTGTTATACTGAATCGAACCATCTACAAAGGATCGATACGGGAGGATTTTTCATGTTTTCCGCGATTTTAAAGCGTGTTGCCCCGATTCCGAAGCTCGACTCGTTCGAGCGCTATCTCTTTATCGGCCCGCATCCGGACGACATCGAAGTCTCTTGCGCGCCAAGCGTACGTAAGCTGACGCAATCGGGCAAGCATGTTTCGTTCCTCATCCTCACCGACGGATGCATGGGCGCAATCGATCCCGCGCTGTTTGGCGACGAACTGGTGCAGATTCGCCAGGCGGAATCGCTCGCCTCGGCAAAGCTGCTGGGTGTAACGGACGTTACGTTTTTGCCGTTTCA
>CAYVAO010000329.1:0-3175 GCA_964448895.1 uncultured Christensenella sp. | reverse complement strand
CCAGTCGCTGGATGGCGGATTGGAGAGAATGAAGTCAACTTTCCCCTTCAATGCCTGTATCATTTGCTTATCGTCTTCCTGAAACGGAAGATAGGAATCGGCTAGCGCAAAGCGAGTCTTTGCCGCAACTCCGTTATCCTCTGCATTCTTTCGTGCGATATTGATATTCTCTTTCGAAATATCCAGCCCGTAAACTTCCTGAACCGCCGCAATCTTAGCCGCGAGAATCGCCTGGCAACCAATGCCGCATCCCCAATCGATTCCAATGCCGTGCAAGATCTCTTGATTGTCGATGATCGCTTGAAACAGAATTCTGCTTGCCGGCGTAATGGAAAACGTTCCGACCGGATGATAAAACTTCAATTCGCCAAGCCCTTTTGTAAACGTTTCTTCGAGGATGCTTTCGTCACTGCCGTTATAGATTTCCTGTATCATTTGTTTCGCCTCCGTAAGATATAAGGAGAAACGGCGAAAGTTTTATACTTGCGCCGTCTTCGTTACTGCAATGTGTTATGGCGTTCCTGCCGTCGATGGTGTGGGCGTATCAGGTGGAACAGGCGTCGGCGTAGGCTGGATGCCGACCAGTTTGCGACCCGGGTTACCTTCGTAAACGCTTTCATGAAAGAAAATCGGTTCCACGACCTGACCGTTGACATAGTGATCAATAAAGACGTCCACCACATACTTCGAGCGTGCCGGGGCCTGAATGATTGTTTCTCCAGCGAGGAGCTTTCGGCTCTCGGTGATGATATCATCACCCGGCGGCTCTTCCGAAACCAGCACCACGCGGGTTTTATACTCTTCCCCTTCCGGTAACGCCTGCCCGTAGATCACAACCGTGATATCGCGCTTCCGGCTGGTATACGTCTTGTTCTTCGACACAAACGCGCAGATATAGACGTTGTAGCCGGAATTGTTGGTGAACTTAAAATCTATTCGACCGCTGTCCACCGTCGCATCGAGTCCCTTATCCACATAGGTCGAAGGGAACGAATGCTCCGAGCGGGTAAACGTAAAATACGGATATGCCTCTAGCAGCGCGTTGAACAGCGTCGTGCTGACTTGGCAAATACCGCCGCCAAACTGCTCGGTCAATGTATCTCCGCCAAAAATACCGTTGGCTTCCTTCCAGCCGTTCTTTTCGGTGCGGTCTCCAACCGTTTTATTAAAGCTCCACGTTTCGCCGGGCTGCACAACCTGACCATTGATCATAGCAGCGCCTTTTTCGATGTTGAAGGCGCGGTTCGGAATCAAGAAGTCGCGCGCCCTCTCCGTGTCCTCCGCGGTGCCCTTGAAGGAGTAGGTCGTGGTGAACCTGCCGATTTCGGCGGTGTGCGCCTTCACTTCTTCCAACGTCTGTGTTGGCTGAATGGTCGTCAACACGGGCGAGAGCGTGGTTTGCAACTGCCCCGATTCGATCGCGGTCTTCACCAATGCAATCGTGGATTGCACATCCAGGCCAAAGCCCGCTTGTCCCTCGGTATACGTCGGCCCCGACTGGGTGAAGTCCAATACGACGGCGGGTTCGACAGGGGGCTTGCTCGATGTTTGGTTGATCGCGTTGATCCGGTTGGTGAGCGCGGTTTCGTCGATGGAGATCGTCGTGTAATACACCTGATTCGGGCCGCCGGAGAGCGCCTGCTCAATCACGGCGTTGAGATTGGAGCTCGCGTTCATATCCGCGCCGGAGATGGTTGCGTTGATCTCCTCGCTGGCGAGCGTGATATTGATATTGCTCAGCGCGTAGGTCTCGTTGGTTTCCAACTGCGCTCTTACCTCATCCACCGTTTTTCCCGAGAGGTCCATGCCGTTGATGTAAACGCCGCTTAGGAACCTGCCCGTCTCGAGGTCGACCTCCGCCGGACCGGAGCAGCTTTTGACCAGTATGACGACGGCAACGACGATCAGCACAAGAAGCGCAACGCTCAATAGCCCCAGCGTCATCTTGCGCTTGCGCTCGCGCGCTTTCCGTGCGCTCGGTCGCTTCGCGCCAGCGGAGCCGTTACTGTTGCGATTTGGCGTTTGAATATACTCTAGCTCCTTGCCGGAGGCGCCGCCCGCGCGCTGAACAGGTCGCTTTGAGGGCGGCCCGCTCTTGGACGACGCAGATTTTTTCGTATCGGGTAACCCCGTGTATTTTTCGTACATGACTGTCCTTACGCATCGTAAATCCTGTTGATGCACCAGTTTGAACTGTTGCTATTATATGCGCTTGCCAAAGAAAAAACAATCGTGTCCGATTCGAACTGTGGTCTGTCGAGTATCATCAATTGCATCGCCGGCTTGCAATATCCCCAAAATTGGAGCATTCTCGGTTTCATAGATTTACCTTCGCCTAGCTATAATGATACACTTACAAGACAAGGTGGTGTCGTTTATGGTTCAATCGGAATTCGGGACATTTTTATCCCAACTGAGAAAAGAGAAAGGGCTGACGCAAAAGCAGCTTGCCGATCGGCTGTTTGTTTCGGACAAGGCGGTTTCCCGTTGGGAATGCGGAAACGGCTTTCCAGACATCAACCAACTGCAACCACTTTCGGAAGCACTCGACGTGAGTCTGTCGGAGTTGCTGAACGCGAAACGATCGGCAGAACCAATCGCGGATAACGCCGTGGCAAACGACGCGATTCAGTCGGCACTGAATTACTCTGAACAGAGAAATCAGAGTACGCGAATCACATTTCGGTTGAAGCTCCTGCTCGTCTTGATTGGCATCGCGATGTTGCTCAACCTTACCTATGGTAATGTGCTGGAGAGAATTGTTTTTGGAACAAGATTCCACTTCACTAAACTATATGATATCTTTTATTTCTCTCGTTTTTGGATGGCATTTGTTGCGCTCGTGTTTGCTGGCGCTGCTTGCTTGCATCCACAAAAACGAGCTTTGTTCCGGCTCTCGCTCGTGGGTTGCGTTGCTTCTGTTGCTGCCAAGCTATTTCAGACAGCCACCTGGCTTATCACATATGATGGCGCATTTTTGAACCGCATCGGCTATGTAAACTTCGCAATCTTCTTCCTGTCAACCGTTTTGCTAATCATTGCCTTGTTTAAAAATCCGGAATCCGCTTCTGTTTCTATACAGATATTGCTGTGTGTTGCTTCGCTTTGTGTTCTAGTTTCCGCCTTTATCTCAATGATAAGCCTGAACTATTATTCGCTCATCGATTCGATCTTA
>CAYVAO010000328.1:0-3194 GCA_964448895.1 uncultured Christensenella sp. | reverse complement strand
GGGAAAGCAGAATGCCGGCGGCTCCGAACGCATCCGCCGAGCGGAGGATAGTTCCGACGTTGCCGGGGTCCTGCACGCTGTCCAGCACGACGATGAGGCCCGCGGGATATTGCTCCGGCGGCGTGAGCGCGGGCGTTTGCACGACGGCGACGACGCCCTGCGGCGTTTGGCTCTCGCAGAGGGATTCCAGCACCGCGCGGGTGACGGTATAGCAGGCCGCGCTTTCCGGCGGAACGAACGCAAAGCCGTCTTCGATAAAGCAGGAAACGATGGCGGCTCCGGAGGAAACCGCCTCCCGCACGAGCTTTTCGCTCTCGATGAGGTGGAGACCGCTTTCCTTGCGTTCTTTACGCAACAGCAGCTTTCTCGCTTCCTTGACACGCTCGTTTGCGCGGCTTTCGATGATCATCTATCTCCGGCTCTCTTTCCTGACGGTAATTACAAAAATCTTCGCCCGAATGCGGCGCTCAAGCTTGCAGCTTTTGCCATTCTTCCCTGGTCAACGAATACATCGCTTCGTCAAACACCGCGCCGTCGTAGCGCAAAAATGTTTCGCGCAGCGTGCCTTCGTAGACGAAACCGCATTTTTCGATGACGCGGCGGGAGCGGTCGTTAAAGGTGTAGTGCGATACGCTCATGAGACGAAGCTGCATCTCTTCAAACCCGAATTGCAGCATGCGCTTGACCGCCTCGCTCATGTAGCCGTTGCCCCAGCAATCCTGCGCGAGCACGTAGCCAACCGCGCGCACATCCGGCAGATTTCGGCACTTATCGCGATGCAGACCAATGGAGCCGATCACACGATGATCGCTCTTGCGCTCGATGGCAAACACGTTTCCCTCTTCCTTAAACATGCGGACGATGGCGAGGGACTCGGCGCGCGTCTCATGCGGCTTCCAGCCCGCGCGCGGGCCGACGTCCGGATCGGTCGCATAGAGGAAGAGATCGTCCGTGTCCAACTCCGTAAATTCGCGGAGGATGAGCCGTTCGCTTTCGAGGCGCTGCATGCGTGCTTAACTCCTAACGTTTTCGTATAGTATAGCATAATCCGAGGCGTGATATCGTGATCAAATTCCATCGTATTCCGTCTTTTTTCGTCAGGATTGCGGCGCGTCATTTGCCGCATCGGACGCATCGGCAAGCGTTTCCGGCTCCGGCAGGATGGTTTTGGCCTTGATCCTGCGCTGAAACACGCCCGCGCCAATGCTGAACAGAAACAGCAAAAGACCCGCCAGCAGCCACATGTTTTGATAGCGCGAATAGGTGCTGACGAGAAACCCGCCAAGCGACGCGAGCACACCGCCGATTTGTAGCACCAGCGAAAACAACGAGAGGATGCTCGCGCGGTGGCTGGAGGGCACAATTTGATTCAGCAGCGTGCTCTCCACTACATTGCTGCTGCCGATGAGTAAATAGAGACCGAGATAGAAGCCGACCAATGAATACTCGCTCTTGACGAACGAGAAGAGGATCAAGCCCAGTCCGAGCGGCGCTTTGAGCAGCAGGAGCAGGCCGACACCCGCCTTCGGATGCTTGCGCAGCAGCTTCTCCGCCACCCAGCTGCCGAAGATGACGAACGCGAACCCGCCGAAGCTGACCGCGCCAAACAGCCAGTAGACCGGCTGATACGCTTCGAGCGCGGGTTGCCAGTAGACCTCGATCGCGCTCAGCGCAAAACCCATCAAGAGAAAGAAAATCAAAAGAATCCGTACAGTTCCGCCGAGCTTGGCAAAGGATAAACTCTCCCTGACCTGCTTGTGAAAGAGCTGACGGTGCGTGGTCGCAACGTGCTCCGCCTTCATTCGCGGCGTTTCGTGCACGAACAGAACGGTTAAAAAGAGAATGATTACGGTGATGATGATATTGACGCCGAGGTTGAAGGAGAATCGTTCGCCGACTTCGGCTAACAGCCCACCGACCAGCGCGCCGCCCGCAAGGCCCGCGCTTTCCAGTATGGCGAGCCGCGCGGTGACCCGCTCCAACGGGCAGCATTGCTCCGTCGCGTGGTCGATCATGAGCGCCTCGATACTGCCGGAAGAAAACGCGCGGCTTAAGCCGTTGACGACCATGCCGATGAGCAAAATCACGGCGGAACGCGAAAAGAAGAACATGCAATAACTGATGAGATAGAGGACGCAGGAGAGCAGAAACGAGGTTTTTCTGCCGTAAAGGTCCGCAAACACGCCGCTGGGGAACTCCGCCGCAATCACGGTAACGGAATACAACCCGATGATCAGCGAGATGGTCTCAATCGTGGCCCCGCGCGCGAGCAACATCAGCGAGAGGATGGGCACGATGGTACCGCTCGCAAAAAACTTGAGAAAGTAGATGATCTGAATCGGTTTATTCATGCGTTTCGTACTCCACTGGATAGCCGATGATTGCGAATTCCCAAGGCGCGCTGCCCTCGCTATGGCACTCATGCGCGTCCAAAAACGACCGGATGATATGATACAGCTCTTTGGATTCGGCGGGCGTCAGGTGCGTAATTCCGCTGATCATGTCGCCATACTGCGTATCGTCGCTGATTCGGTCGCCAAGCGCCTCGCAATACGCCACAAATCCGGCAAAGCGCTGCGAGATATCCGCCTGCATGAGCGCGATGCGCTGGTTGTTTTCGCCGTCGTCCTTCAGGCCGCCGACGCGTACGTTTTTCGGCAGCACCCGAAAATACGTAGCCGTGATGCCGTGGATTTGCTCGGTGTGACTCTGCTCCACAATGCCCAGCTCCCGAAGCAGGCGGATATGCCGGGCGACGGAGGAGGCGGAGATGCCGATTTGGTCGGCGATCTGCTTTGCGGTCATGGGCTCGCCGGAAATCTGCATACAGCGGAGAATGTTTTGCCGCTGAGGGTTCATGAAGATGTCGAGTTCTTTCTTGCCGGTCAAAACGATGGTATCCATAGGCACCTCCTGACGTTACAATTATAATAACGATATCAAGAATACAACGTCAAGAGTGTGTAACAAAAAGTTTGCGTCATAACAAACGCTGGCGGCGCATAAAAAAAGAACCGCCGAATTTTTTCGACGGTTCTTTGGTTGCGTTGCTTACGCGCGGGCCTTCATGGCGATATCGACGAGCTCTTTGAAAGCGGTCATATCGGTGATGGCGAGATCGGCGAGCACTTTGCGGTTGATGTTGATATCCGCAAGCTTGAGCCCGTTGATCAGGCGGCTGTAAGTCGTTCCGC
>CAYVAO010000327.1:0-3210 GCA_964448895.1 uncultured Christensenella sp. | reverse complement strand
GACGACCTTCTTTACCCAGCCGCCGCGCTCCGCGGGCGCGGGCGGCCAGGTTTGGGACTGCACTTTGGTGATGATCGAACCGATGCCCTGGGACATCATCATGGTGCCGAGGGTTGCGATAAAAGGCGGCAGTTTCAGCTTGGCTACGAGCAGACCGTTGACCAGACCAAACGCGGTGCCGACCGCGACGGTGAGCACAAGCGCCAGCGCCAGCGGCCACTGGTGTTCTTTAAACACAAACGCGCCTAACAGTGCGGAGCACATCATGACCGTACCGATGGAAAGATCGATGCCGCCGGTGATGATGACGAACGTTACGCCAAACGCCATGAATCCAATGTAGTAACTCGACTCGAGAATATTTTTCAGCATGTCGACCGAGAAGAAGTTGTTGCCAAAGATCGAGAAGAATACATAGAGGATTACCAGCGCGAGAGGAGCAAGCAACGCCTGCAGGTTCCATTTCTTTTTCATCGTTGATTCCATATGTGTTACTCCATTTCCCGCATGGTCGCGTAGGACATGATATTTTCCTGATTCGCAGATTCAATCGTGAGCTCGCCCACGAGACGCCCTTCGCACATGACCGCGATGCGGTCGCTCATGCGGAGCAGTTCGGGCAGTTCCGAAGAGATCATGATGATCGATTTTCCCTGCGCGGCCAGCTGATTCATCAGCTTATAGATCTCGCTTTTTGCGCCAACATCAATGCCGCGCGTCGGCTCGTCAAAGATCAGAATGTCGCAGTTGCGAAGGAGCCACTTGGAGATGACGACCTTCTGCTGATTACCGCCGGAAAGAGACTTAATCAGTGTGGAGACCGAAGGCGTTTTTACACCGATCTTATCCACGTACTCTTCCGTTACGCGGGAGATGGCTCGACCGTTGACAAACGGACCTTTTGTGAACTGTTCCAACGCGGGAAGAACCGTGTTGTCGCTGACCGAGAGGCCGACACAAAGGCCAAACTGCTTGCGATCCTCGGAGAGATATCCGATGCCGGCCTTGACTGCGTCCGAAGGGGAGTTGATCTTGACCTGCTTGCCGTTGACAAAGATTTCGCCGCCTTCGCGCGGATCCGCGCCAAAGAGCAGACGCGCGGTCTCCGTACGCCCTGCGCCCATGAGACCCGCAAAGCCGAGTATTTCACCGCGGTGAAGCACGAAGGAAACATCCTTTACGTCGGCCGAACGGAGGTTTTTTGCCTCCAGAACGATATCGCTGTCTTCCGTGACATTGGACTTTGACTTTGGCTCTTCGTAGATCACGCGGCCGACCATCATCTTGATGATTTGATCCATGGTGGCTTCCTGCGTATCCACGGTGCCAACGGTGTGTCCGTCCCGCATGACGGTGATGCGATCGGAGATCTGCTTGAGTTCGTCCATCCGGTGGGAGATGTAGACGATGCCTACCCCCTTCGCCTTCAACTGACGAATAAAGGTAAACAGCTCTTGAATCTCCGTGTCCGTCAGCGGCGCGGAAGGTTCGTCCATGATCATGATGCGTGTGCTTGGAAACGACAGCGCCTTGGCGATTTCTACCATCTGTTGCTTGGCAACCGTCAGGCGTTTGACCGGCGTGGTCGCGGAAAGTTTTAGATTGAGTGAATCCAGCAGTTCCTGCGCTTTCCGATTCTGTTCTTTCTTATTAAGAAAGAGTCCGTTGGTGGATTCCCGTCCGATGAATATGTTTTCGGCAACGGTCAAATCCTTTAACAGGTTCAACTCCTGGTGGATGATGCTGATGCCGAGGTGTTGCGCTTCAGCGGGGGAATGAATTTCGACTTCTTTGCCGAAGAGCTCGATCGTTCCGCCGTCTTTTGCGTAGATTCCGGTTAAAATTTTCATCAGTGTGCTTTTACCCGCGCCGTTTTCGCCGACCAGCGCAAGCACTTCGCCCGCATGCAAGGTCAGGTCTACGCCGTCGAGCGCATGCACGCCGGGGAAGAATTTTTGTATCCCGGTCATTTGTAATATGGTTTCAGACAAAGTATCACCTCATCTTTTGTGGATTGCTCCTCTGGAGGAAAACGCACGCGGACGCCAAGTGGACTCCAACAAAACAAGAATCTTGTTTACCGGCGTTAACGCGGCGAGGGTTTCGAAAGAGTGAATGACAATACGCTTAAGCTGTTTGGTGTACGGAACTCGCTTTTTCATCTTGGGACGTTTTTTTGTTTCTTTTCGAGAAGGTGGCGCGGGGCCTTTTTTCCGGGAAACCCTTGCGGTTTCGAATGAATTGATTGATCAGTTGGTGGTTTCGATTACGGATAGATGAAAGCGAAACGTTTCATCTTTTTGAATTGTAGCACTGAATAAATTTGAAGTCAAGAGCAAATTTCGTTGCAAATGGTCGTACAATCGATTAAAACACAAAAATTAAGCAAAGGTAAGTATTGCTCAACATCTTGCGAAACAGATATCGCTTGACATAATCGATCGTAGAATGCTAAAATAAGCCAAAGATAAAAACGTTTCGCTATACTATTCTATCTATGATCAGTCGAATTTCCATAGAAACAACCGAAAAAGCTTAAAAATCGTCTTTTTAGCAAAGGAATACCACATACGAATACAGCTAGAGCGAAACGGTTCGCGGTAACCACTATAAAACAGCGAATAAATCATATAGAAATACCGCTCAAACGGTACGGCAGGTAACAGATTGTCAACTATTAAAGATGTATCAAAGTTTTCGGGACTGTCGCTAGCGACAATTTCGAAGTATCTCAACGGCGGAAACGTCCGCGAGGAAAACCGTCAGAAGATCGACGAGGCAATCGAGACGCTGGGTTATCGGATCAACCGAAACGCCAGAAGCCTGAAGACCAATCGGACGATGACGGTTGGCGTCGTGATGCCGACGTTATCTGTACCGTTTTTCGGCAGCGTGCTATCCTCCCTGGATGAAACACTGCGGGAGGCAGGGTATACGTCCTTTGTTTGCAGTTATGATTTCGATCGCGATCTGGAACTCGAGAAGCTCAGGGTGCTTTGCAATAATAATGTAGACGGAATCGTTTTAGCAGCCCAGCACGTCTCCGCCAAGGAACTCAACGAAATTCGCAACTCCCGCGGCAGCGAAATGCCCATGGTGCTGGTCGACCGAACCATTCCCGGTTTTGTTTGCGACAGCATCGTAATCGACAACCTCAACGCAACCTACGGCGCGGTGGAGCAGTTGATCAACGCGGGTCACCGCCACATC
>CAYVAO010000326.1:2570-3220 GCA_964448895.1 uncultured Christensenella sp. | reverse complement strand
TGTGTATAATATACGAATACAAACGTACTTGATCTAAATTTTACAAATGCATTTCCATGATCTCGAAAGGAGTGCTTTGAGATGTTGTTTTCCTCTTTTGACTGGTTTCAATCGCTCTCTATGCTGGGCCGCGTGACGCTCGCCGCGGTGCTTGCCGGCGTAATCGGTTATGAGCGCGAGCATGTTCAGAGAAACGCGGGCATGCGCACGCATATCCTCGTTGCCATCGGTGCTGCGCTTGTGATGTGCAGCGGCGAGTTTTTGATGTCGCAGTTTCCGAATTCCAGCATCGATCCCGCGCGTATCGGCGCGCAGGTGGTCAGCGGCATCGGCTTTCTCTGCGCCGGCACCATCATCAAAGAGGGCATCTCCGTCCGCGGGCTGACCACGGCGAGCAGCCTCTGGTGCGTGTCCTGCGTGGGTCTCGCCGCAGGATGCGGAAACTATATCCTTGCCGTTGCAACCACGATATTGATCCTCATCGTGCTGCGTGTGCTGCGCACCATGGCGCACAGCCGCCGCAAGAAGGCGAACCGCCTCGTACTGCAAATCGTCCTCTCCATGGAAGGGCAGACCATTGTGAAGTTACAGGAGGATCTGGAGCGCATGGGCTGCGTGATTGACGAATTCAGTTTCGCAATCGACACGCA
>CAYVAO010000326.1:0-2560 GCA_964448895.1 uncultured Christensenella sp. | reverse complement strand
AGCGGCATGTTTACGCGCATCTGACATTGCCGGATCGGGATAATCTAGCGCCGCTGATGGAAGGACTTTCCAGAATTGAAGGCGTGGTTTCCGTCGAATCGGTATATGAGTAAAACTGCTCCGCAGGCCAAAGGGGATAACCCTAGACTGAATCAAAAACTCCCCGCGCAGTGGCGCGGGGAGTTTTGTGCTTCTTGCTTCTTTTAGCCTTCGAGCATTTGCAGGATGAAGGACTTGTTGCGCGCGCCGACCGCTTTGTCGACCACGTCGCCGTTTTCAAACAACATCAGCGTTGGAATGCTCATCACGCCGTACTGGCTCGCGAGCTGCGGCTGCTCGTCGATATTGATCTTAGCGACCTTGATGGCGCTGTTTTCTTCCGCGATCTCATCCACGATGGGAGAGACCATGCGGCAAGGGCCGCACCATGGCGCCCAGAAATCGACCAGAACCTTTTTGTCGCTCTCCAATACCTCTTCCTTAAAATTTGCGTTGGTGATATTGACAACAGCCATATTGACCACTCCTTATTCAAAGATAATACGATAGTTCGTATCCCTGTTTTTAGTATAACGGATGCGATTCAATTTTGAAAAGGGGAACGGCGCATTTGCCGCAAAAAAGCAACAATTCCGTCTGGATTGGATGGATTTTGTGCTGCGGTCTATCGGACATTGCATTTTTCAACCGTGTGCGGTAGAGTAAATCCAATCATAGGAACGGGCGAGAGGAGGCGAAGCGATTGCGCACACTGACTTATCTTACAACAAAAGAAGACGAAGGACGCACGGTGCAGAGCATCCTTCGCCGGGAATTTTTGTGCTCGGAATCGCATATCTCTCGCCTGAAACGCCGCGAAACGGGGCTGCTACTTAACGGGGCGCGCTGCTATGCGACCGCGCGGGTCGGCGCGGGAGATCTGCTCTCTTTTGAAATCGGCGATCTGCCGGACGATCACATCGTGCCGATGGAATACCCGCTTGCCGTCGTATACGAGGATGAAGACCTGTTGATCATCGATAAACCTGCGGGGATATCCGTGCATCAAAGCACGCGCGATCCGGCGGAGCTCACGCTGGAAAACGCGGTTTGCTATTACCTCGGCGGCGGCATCAATCCGCATCCGGTCAGCAGGCTGGATCGCGGAACCTCTGGACTCATGACGTTCGCCAAGAGCGGCTATCTCCATGAACGGCTGCGGCGGCAGATGCACACAGAGGATTATGCGCGTGTCTACCTCGGCGTCGCGGTGGGCAGAGTTTATCCGCCGGATGGCGTGATCGAGCTACCGATCGGCATGGCGGAAGGCTCCACCTTTCAGCGCGCGATTGTGCCGGAAGGCCAGCAAGCGCGAACGGAATACAGCACACTTGCGGTGAACGAGCGCTTTACGCTTTTGCGCCTCGTTCCGCGGACGGGGCGTACGCATCAACTGCGATTGCACCTATCAGCGATCGGCTACCCGCTTGCGGGGGACTGGCTCTATGGCACGGAGGATCGCGCGGTTATTGCGCGGCCCGCGCGGCATTCCTACGAATTATCACTAAAGCACCCGATTACGGGTAACCG
This sequence comes from uncultured Christensenella sp., assembly GCA_964448895.1. Classification (GTDB taxonomy): domain Bacteria; phylum Bacillota; class Clostridia; order Christensenellales; family CAG-138; genus UBA7703. The sequence goes on along the minus strand of CAYVAO010000326.1, from coordinate 991 downwards.
AATCCATCTGACAGCGGATTTACCGGAGGATATGCGGCGGCTGATCGAGTGACCGGACGACTTGGAGGAAGAACGATGAACATTGTGCAACTGGAACGAAATGGCGAAATCATCGCGCAAGTTGAGACAGAAGAAACGTTGATGACCGACGTGCAGTCTACATTGGACTTGATGGCGACGGTGCGGTACGAAACGGGCGCGGATCGCGTCATCTTGCCCAAAGCCGCGCTGGATGAGCGCTTTTTCGTGCTCAGCAGCGGACTTGCGGGGGATATCCTGCAAAAATTCGTCAACTACCAGCTCAAGGTCGCCATCGTCGGGGACTATTCGGGCTACACCAGCAAACCCCTGCGCGATTTTATCTACGAGAGCAACAACGGAAGCCACGTGTTCTTTGTTGTAACCGTGGAGGAGGCGTTGGAGAAGCTTTCGCGCGCAAAGTAACAGCCGCACCCGAAGGTACGGCTGTAACGGTTTGCAAGTATGTCAGGAAAATATCAGATGATCCCAAGCGGAATCAACACGGCAAGCAGCACGATATTGAGGCCCGCCAGCGAGATAATCCATTTCTTCTGCGTCTTGGGCTCTTTGTCGTAGATGAGATAGCTCGCGAGGAAGAACGGGATGTACGTCGTGATGAACACGGGAATTGCACCCCACCACTTGTAGACCCAGATGAATGCGGGCGTGGAGGCAAGGAAGATCTCCACGAGGGAAAAGAAAAACGCGCTGCCGATGGCGAACACGATGCGGTTATTGATACCGAAAATCTTCATGTCCTTGTCGGCGGGCAGCAGCTTTGAGGTAAAGCCCGCGACCGCGAACATCATGGAAAGTTCCCAACTCACGCCGATGAGCAGAATCTAGCTTGTGCTCTCCGGCGAAACCGTCCAGAGCGCGTAGCCGGAGAAATGGCAGATCACGGCGTTTGCGATCTCGTAGAGCCAGTGTACGCTGTAGAGCATCAGCGCGGCGGCGATGGCCTTGTAGT
>CAYVAO010000325.1:0-3224 GCA_964448895.1 uncultured Christensenella sp. | reverse complement strand
TTACAGCTCAAACAATCCGCAGGGACGGAACCGGTCGGCAACGGTGACAAACATGCTGTCTAGTAGCCCCGCTTCTTCCAGCACGGATTGCACGGTGACCAGCGCGAGCTCCGGCGTGTTGTTTTCCTCGGAGAGGTGACCTAAAATTGCGTTTTTCACGCCGCGATCATGCAGCTTTTGCAGCACAAGCCCCGCGTCCTCGTTGCAAAGGTGCCCGTGGGAGGAGAGAATGCGCATTTTGAGCGGATAGGGATAGCTGCCCGCTTTGAGCATGTCCACGTCGTGATTGGCCTCTAAAAGAATCAGGTCGGAGCCTGCGACCGCGTCGATCATACGGCTGGAAACATGCCCGATATCCGTCATGATAGAGAGCTTCTTGCCCTCGTGTACAAAAGTGTATCCCACCGCGTGCGCCGCGTCGTGCGGCGTAGAGAAGGGGTGCACGCAGAGCTGCTTGAGGTAAAAATCCCGATCCGGTTCAAACACGCGGATGTTCTTGGTTGCGATCTCGCCGATGCTGTTTGGCATATGCTCCCAGCACTCGCTGGCGGCATAGACCGGAATATCGTATCGGCGGGAGAGCACGCCGATGCCGGAGACATGGTCGCTGTGCTCGTGCGTGATCAAAATCGCGTCCAATCCCTCCGGGGTCAGATCGATTAGTTCCATCATTTCGCGCAGGCGCTTGGCGGTGACCCCCGCATCCACGAGCAGACGAACGCCGCCCGCTTCCAGATAGGAGGAATTGCCGGAAGACCCGCTGCATAACGGTGAAAACAACATAATCTTGCGTTCTCCTTTATTTCCAACCGCCAAATGACGGTGAAACCCATATCCTGTGTTGATTGCTTTCGTAAAAAGCACATCTAGTATAGCACAAGGCGCAAGAAAGCGACAGTGATCACGTGGAGCCAGTCACGGTTCAACTGGTGTATCGCGTGCATTTTTGGTATACTGAGTCTGATTTAGAGTAATGAGAAGAGCGATGTGATTCGCCGGAGAAAACCAGTATGGATCGAACGACCAAACGCGCATACGCAAAACTCAATTTGACCCTCGGCGTGCTGTATAAGCGCGCGGACGGCTACCACGCGCTGGACTCCATCATGCAGACGATCGATCTATTCGATACGGTTACGGTGGAGCGCGCGCGGGATATTCTGGTGACCAGCACGGGTATGTTGCTGCCATATGACAACACGATCCGCAGAGCGGCGGAGCTTTACCGCGCGCTCACGGGCAGGAGCGCTCATATCCGCGTGATCAAGCGCATCCCCGCCGAGGCGGGGCTTGGCGGCGGCAGCGCGGACGCTGCGGCGACGCTCAACGCCCTGCAGGAGCTCTTTGGCGAGGTGGATGAAAAGACGCTCGTAGAGCTCGCGGCAAAGGTCGGCGCGGATGTGCCTTTTTGCCTCAAGGGCGGCACCCAGCGCGCGGAGGGTATTGGCGAAGTGCTCACGCCTGTGCGCGGCATGAAGCTGAATCTCGTCGTCGCAAAGCCCGCGGAAGGCGTTTCCACCAAAAAACTCTTTTCGCTGTTGAAGCTTCCGCGCATCATGCCGGAGACGACCGCGGCGCTCGCGGCGCTCGCGCAGGGGGATCTGGACGCACTCTGCCCGCTGCTCTTTAACGCGCTGGAAGAGCCCGCTCTTGAGCTCGTGCCTGAGATCGGGCGCATCAAAGCGGATTTGCTCGCGCTCGGCGCAAAGGCCGCCTGCATGAGCGGCAGCGGCAGCGCGGTATTCGGTGTGTTTGCGGACAAAGCGCAGGCGGAGGACGCCGCGAAGAAGCTAAGCAACGTTGCGTTTTCCTGCGCTTGTGAGAGCATCTAGCCCTTACCGGATCTTTACGGGAGCGAAAGATGTTGCGTGTGTGTAGCCGCGCTGTTTCGTTAAAGTGAACAATCCGAGAAAAATCACGAAAACAGATGTTATTCCGACTGTAAATTCGATACAATCACGATACGGGTGTGTGTTACATATCCGTTCTCTCAACTTTCTTCTCGGGGGGCTTATGAAGAAACGACCGTTCCGTTTTCGCAGAGGATTTGCATGCGCGCTTGCGCTTTGCATGCTGCTGCTCGCCGTTCCGCTTTCTTCCGCGCCTGCGGACTCCGGCGTGCAATTCGTGCGCGTGCTGCTTTCCACGCAAGGCGCTTCAACCATGTCCATCCCCGTCAAGGGTACCTATACGCTCGCGCAGACGCAGCGCACGTTCACCGACGGCACGCTGACCCTCTCCGCAAGCGGCAGCTCGGTCGTCGTCAGCCATTCGGTGGAAGGCCAGCTCTATTCCGGCACCAGCGCGATCATCGAGCGTACCAATCTCTCGCGAGACGCGGGTTACATGACCATCAAGACCGCGGCGGGTACGCGCAACTATCTCGGCAACCTGCAACTCAGCGCAAGCAACGGCGTACTCACGGTGGTCAACCGCGTACCGATGTCGCATTATCTCTACGGGGTCGTCGGCTACGAGATGAGCAATACCTTCCCACTGGAGGCGCTGAAGGCGCAGGCTCTCGCGGCAAAAGGATATGCGCTGTTAAAGATTCGCGACAGCGGATCGTACGATATTCTCGATACGGCGGATGACCAGGTGTATAAAGGATACGATCCCACGAGCCAGAATGTCATCGCCGCCGTGGATGCGACCATGAGCGACGTGCTGTATTACAACAATGTACCGCTCTATTGTTATTATGCCGCGAGCAACGGCGGCTGGATGATTCTCCCTTCTGATCGCTGGACAAGCCCGATCTACGACGGCGCGTATAATTACGGAGCCGATCCTTACGATCTGCAAAACCCGTCCACACCCGTTGAAAAGGTGTTTGTCTCCGCAATTTACAGCGACAAGGACATGGGAACCGCGGCGTTTTCGTTTCTCGATTCCCGCTTGATGGCGGCGGTTGCCGAGCGCGGCGTGATTCCGAAGAATTACACATTCGGTGGCGTGCAGTCGATCGATAGCGTAACCTCCTCCGGCACGGCGGGCTATCCGGACGATTTAAACAATCTGAATGTTACCGTGACGGCGACCGTACGGGCGAATATGCTGGAATCCTTGATTCCGTCGCCTACGCCGACCTTCGAGCCGACGCCTTCGCCCACGCCGACGTTTGAGCCGACCCCGAGCCCGACGCCGACGTTTTCACCTTCGCCTGCGCCCAGCCCACCAAACCAGAACATGACGCCAACGCAGGATCCCGCGCCGCTGCCGGT
>CAYVAO010000324.1:0-3238 GCA_964448895.1 uncultured Christensenella sp. | reverse complement strand
TTCTATATAACTCACATCTGTTCGGCATCCATCGATCTCATGCCGAAAACTTCTATATAACTCACATCTGTTCGGCATCCATCGATCTCATGCCGAAAACTTCTATATAACTCACATCTGTTCGGCATCCATCGATCTCATGCCGAAAACTTCTAATCAAACCAAACCGAAAATAATACTTTAAAATGCAAAACTTCGTATCAAGTTGTCCGCTTGCCCGCGATTTTGCCTTAGATCGTGATGAGCTCCTTCGTCAAACCGGTCAGGTTCAGGCAGCCGTCGTCCGTCACCACGCAGCAGTCCTCAATGCGTACGCCGCACTTGCCTTCCACATAAATCCCCGGTTCAATCGTGATGGTCATGCCGCTCAGCAGCGTATCCTTGCTGTCTTTGCGCGCATACGGAGGCTCGTGAATATCGAGGCCAACGCCGTGTCCAAGCCCGTGACCAAACTGCGCGCCATAGCCTTTTGCCGTAATGTAATCGCGCGCAACCGCATCCAGCGCGATGCCGGAGATTCCGCTTTTCAGCGCATCCAGCGTCTTTTGCTGTGCGGTTTTGACGATTTCGTAAATCTCTTTGCTGAAATCATCCACTTTGCCGATGGCAAACGTACGCGTCGTATCGGAATGATAGCCGTTAATCATACAGCCAAAGTCCACAGTGACCAGATCTCCCGATTGCAGTTTGCGCTGGCCCGGCACCGCATGCGGCATTGCCCCGTTCGGACCCGCCGCAATGATGGGATCAAATGAAGGCGCTTCGCTTCCATTTTTCGCGCCGATGTAGGTGAGCTCCGCAGCAAGCTCCATCTCGCTCATGCCCGGGCCGACTCGGCCCAATAGCTCTAGAAAGCTCTTGTCGGCAATGCGCTGGGCAGCCAGAAGGTTCTCGACCTCATCCGCGCTTTTACGCAGGCGCGGCAGAGATATCTCGGCGCTAAACGCGACCCATTCCACCGGCATCGCCTGATAGGCTTGAAATTCTTTCACCGTCATTACGGCGTCCTCAAACGCAGCGCGCTTGCAGCCGTCCGCTTGTAAAAAGCCGCGAATATGGTTGAGCTGGTCGGAAAACCCGGCCTCTAACACCTCGCAAAGGCCCTTGGTCTGCGCTTTTGCCTGAATCGTGTAACGCGAGTCAGTCACAAGATACGCGCTCTTTTGTGTGACAAGGAGGATTCCGTCCGAACTGGTGAATCCCGAGTAGTAACGAATGTTGACACCACTGGTGATCAACGCCGCGTCAAGAGATGAGGCGGCAAGGCTTTTTTGTAAAGCTTCTATTCTCTGTTTCATACGGAGCTATTTTAACACAGTTGTCCTGATCGGGCAACAAGAATACCATAGAAACGCGCATCTGGCTAACAAATTGTCAGGAGTGCATCAAAAAGCTCCGGCGAAATGTTGCGCCGGAGCCGAATTGTGCCTCTTAGCCCCAATATTGCTGATATTTCTCTACGTTCTGCTGATGCTCCTCGTAGGTCTTTGCAAACACCAGCGCGCTGGTCTCCTTCGGGTTCTGGTTGCAGAAGAAGAGGTAGCCTTCGGTCAAAAACTCCTCGTTGGGATAGAGAGCGGCCTCAATCGCGGCTTTGCCGGGGTTGCAGACCGGGCCGACCGGAAGTCCCTTGTATTGGTAGGTATTGTAGAGCGATTCCGTCGCCTGTTCCTGCGCGTTAAAGACGTATTTCGTTATGCCCAGCGCGTAGGAAAGACTCGCACAGCTCTGCAACGGCATATCCTGGTTCAGTCGGTTATGGAACACCGCCGAAACTTTCGCAAAATCGTCCGGTGCGGCCGCTTCGCGCTCGATGAGTGAGGCGAGCGTGATCTCCTGCTCCATCGTCATGACAAGCTGCTGTGCGCGGGTGATATATTCCTCCGAGTACACATCGTTGAAGCGATTGAGCATCTTGATCAAAATCGTCTCCACGCTCGCGTCCGCATATACTTCATACGTATCCGGGAAGAGATATCCTTCCAGCAGGTAGGTGCGCGATGCCGCGTTTGCCGTTGCGCCCGCGTCCGCGATAAAGGCGAAGTTGGCGAACGATTCCCCCGTCCGCGCGATGGTAAACAGCTCTTCCTCGCTCTTGATGAGTCCTTTTTCCATTAGCACTTTCGCGATGTTTTGTATCGTGTATCCTTCCGGAATCGTAAACTTGACTGTCGCTTTGGCGGCGTTCCCTTCGCAAATTGTCTCTACAATCTGCTTGATGCTCATGTTTTTACTCAGGATATAGGTGCCCGCCTTTAGGCTGTTCGCCTTGCCGACAAAATCGACATAGACCTTGAACGCCGCGGTGCTGGAGATCAGCCCGTCCTTGTCGTAGCCGCATGCGCCATAGAGAATGCGCGCGATGCTGCTCGCGGATGAGGAGGCGGGAATCGTAACCTCGATGGGCGTTGCGTCGTTTTGATCGACCGGCTCGATATATTTGGAGAGCACATAGTTCACCGTCGTTCGCGCGAGCAAAAACACGATGGCAAGGCTCACCAGCATCACGACCGTCGGTCGGATGCTCAGCCAAAACCTGCGCATGCGTTTCTGCTTCTTCGTATATCTTTTTTCCGGTTTTTCGTTCATTGGCATTGTGTTCTTTCTCCGTAGGTCTGTTGCTGGAAATTTGAGCCGTGCTCGCTTTACGCTTCCAGCGGGCTCAGGTCGATATCCACCGCCTCGGCGAGGATCTTATAAACGTCTCCAACCATTCGCTTGAGCCGGAATTCCGCCATCAGGTAGGCGGAAGCGTCCGCATCAAACTGTAGCAGTTCGCTGATTTTTTGCAACTTTTTCAGCGAGTCGCTGTCGTGGTCTCCCGCGATCATTGCAGCCTGCGCATGAATCTGGAGCTTGTTGTATTCCTCGATGAGCGCACGCGTCGTGTTGCTTTCCATTGCGCGCGCTTTCGCCGCGGTAAACTCGCGGTATTCTATGCTGTTTTTCATCTCGTTTGCGAGCAGCTTCGCGGTATCGTAAACCATAGTTCTCCTGTTAAATCTCGATGATAATCGGCATGATCATCGGCGTACGCTTTGTGCGATTCTTTAAAAACGACTTCAGCGAATTTTTGATGCCGGCTTTGATGTTGGCATAGTCGCTTCTATCCGCGCCCTCAAACTTTCGCGTTTCCTTCACGAGCAACGCCTTTGTATCGGCAATCAGCTCCTCGCTGTCGCGCATATACACAAACCCGCGGGAGACGATCTCCGGTGCCGCGCGCATGCGGCGCGGC
>CAYVAO010000323.1:303-3238 GCA_964448895.1 uncultured Christensenella sp. | reverse complement strand
AAGCGCGCGGTGGCCGGGGGCCGGTACCGGCGCGCTCAACGGCCCCAAGACCGGCCCGACCGCACGGATGACCTATGTTCAGGTGGCCGCCGAAACGCGCGAAAAAGTGTTGTTTGCGGATGTCGTAAAGGAACTTGGCGCGGAGTTGATCGGAGACGAGCTGCAAAAGACATATGGCACCTGGCCGACGTTTGCCAAGTTGTATGACTATGACAAGCCGCTGTTTCACCATCTGCATTTAACCGAGGAGCGCGCGAATAAAATCGGCCGCCACGGTAAGCCGGAAGCATATTATTTTCCGATTCAATACAACGCGTATCTCGGAAAATTCCCGCTGACGTATTTTGGGTTTGACCCTTCCACGACAAAGGAAGAGGTGAAGGAGTGCATCCGTAACTACGGCAAACAGGACACGAGAATTACGGAGCTCTCCCGCGCATATCGCGTGCAGCTGGGCACCGGTTGGTACACGCCGGCCGGCGTGATCCATGCGCCCGCCTCTGTGGTGACCTATGAGCCGCAGTGGAACAGCGACGTGAACACCATTATGGAAAACGTCACCATGGGCGAAGTGAACGCAACGAATCTGTTGACCGACTGTCAGCCGGCGGAAGAAAAAGGCGATGTGGACGCGCTCTTTGACCAGATCGACTGGGAAGAGAGCACGCGCACCGACTATAAACAAAAATACTTCCGCGCGCCGAAGCCCCTGCCCGAAACGCAAAAGGGTCTCTCGGAACAGTGGGTCGCGTATGCCAACGAATGGATCGCGGCAAAAGAGGTGACGGTGGCTCCCGGTGCGAAGGTGAAGCTGAGCGATCAGGCTTGCTATTGCGCGCTGGTTGTGCAGGGACACGGTAAATTCGGCGTCTACGAGTGCGAAGCGCCGGGCGTGTTGCGCTTTGAGGATGTATCCGGCGATGAATTCTTTGTTGCGGAGAGCGCGGCAAAGAAAGGCGTCACGGTGGAGAACACGAGCAGCTACGAGCCGCTCATCATCCTGCAAAACTTTGCAAACAACAACCCTGCGGTTCCGCAGACGCTCTAAGGAGGCGCTATGTATTTTAAATTTGGCGTAGATAGCTTCATTTGGGCGGAGAGCTTCGGTGAAAAAGACCTCTGGATCATTCAAAAAGCGAAGGAGCTCGGATTTGAAGCGGGCGATTTTGCAATTTCGAATCCATTTACGGTCCCGACGGAGCAGGTGAAAGCGGAGCTGGAACGCGGCGGAATCGATTGCGTTTGCACGACGACGCTGACCGCCGAGACAAACCCGATTTCGCCCGATCCCGCAATCCGTGCGGAGGGCGTCCGCGCGATGAAAAAGTGCGTGGATATCTGCAATACGCTGGGCTCTCCGATTCTCGGCGGCGTGAACTATGCCGCTTGGGGATATATCACCAAGCGGCCGCGGACGGACGAAGAGTGGGCGTGGGGTGTTTCCTGCATGCGCGAAGTCGGCGAATACGCGAAAAAGACCGGAGATGTCATCATCTGCGTCGAGTGCGTGAACCGATTTGAAACGTTCTTTCTCAACATCGCGGAAGATGCGGTCAAGTTCTGCAAGGATGTTGGCACCGGCAACATCAAGGTGCATTTGGACTGCTTCCATATGATCCGCGAGGAGAAGAGCTTTTCCGGCGCGGTCAAAACCTGTGGAAAAGAGTATCTCGGCTATATTCACGTCAACGAAAACGACCGCGGGATTCCCGGCACGGGTTTGGTTCCGTTCAAGGAGTTTTTCCAGGCGGTCGCGGAGGTTGGCTATACCGGTCCGCTGACCATCGAGTCGTTTGACCCGAGTTTTACAGAGCTGGCGGGCAACTGCGCCATCTGGCGGACATTTGCGCCGACCGGAGAAGCGTTGGCAACCGAAGGACTCGCGAATCTGAAGCGAATCGCGGCAGAACTGTAACGAAGTAGGGGAAAATCGTATGAAAGTCATAAAACCATCTGAAGCGGAACAATTGACCCAATATGGTGGCGTCGTGCGTCCTGCGCTCGCCATTGGAGACGGTGCGGTGATGAGCTGCGGAACGCTGACTCTGAAACCCGGCGAATCGATGAAAGAGATTGAAAAGCATCAATCGGATGAAATATTCTTCATTTCATCTGGAGAACTGAAGATAGCGGGAGAGGACAAGTCCAGCATCCTCGCAAAGGCGGGAGAAATCGTGCATTTACCGAAGGGCGAATGGCACCTGTCCAGCAACCCGGGCAACGTGGAGACCGTGCTGTTCTGGGTGAACAGGGACTGATAAGGAGACTGGCATGAAAATTGCAATCGGGTGCGATGAGGCGGCTTATCAGCTCAAGGTGGCGCTCATCGAACACCTGAAAAACAGAGAGGATATCGAGCTGAAGGACTTTGGCGCGAATGCGGGCGAAGTGATTCTTTACCCGGACGTGGCAAAGGCGGTTGCCGAGGCGGTTGCCGCCGGCGAATTCGAGCGCGGAATTCTCGTTTGCGGAACGGGGATCGGCATGGCGATCACGGCAAACAAAGTGCCGGGAATTCGCGCGGCGGTCTGTCACGATCCGTTTTCGGCGGAGCGATCCAGAAAGAGCAACAACGCGCAGATCATGTGCATGGGCGAGCGCGTCATCGGTGTAGAACTCGCAAAATATCTGCTGGATGTCTGGCTGAAGTGCGATTTCTCCGGCGGCGGTTCCACGCCGAAGGTTAACCGCATTGACGAGATCGACGCCATGTATCACAAGAGCTGCTGAAAGGGAACTCTATGAATCGAATTGTGAATGATCCGAATTATGTCGTCGAGGACATGCTGAAAGGATTTGTAAAGGCAAACGCTGATATCGTTTCGGCAACGGGTAATTCCCGTGTGCTGAAATACAAAGACGCGCCGGTTGCAAACAAGGTTGGCATCGTAACGGGCGGCGGAAGCGGGCATAAACCCGCCTTCATCGGTTATAT
>CAYVAO010000323.1:0-293 GCA_964448895.1 uncultured Christensenella sp. | reverse complement strand
TGTGCGATGCGGTAGCGGTCGGCGAGATTTTCTCCTCACCGTCAGCGGCGGCATTTCTGGACGCGATGCAGGAAGCAAACGCCGGACGCGGGGTCGCCTGCCTTTACGGAAACTACGCGGGCGACAACATGAATGTAAAGATGGCGATGCGCAAAGCGAAGGCAATGGGCATCGAGGTGAAGACCGTCGTTGCAAACGATGATTGCGCCTCCGCGCCGAAGGATGAAATCGAAAAGCGCCGCGGCGTTGCAGGCGAGGTGCTGATGTGGAAGGTCGGCGGGGCGAAGGCCTCT
>CAYVAO010000322.1:0-3253 GCA_964448895.1 uncultured Christensenella sp. | reverse complement strand
AATGATGAAGAGGAATACCGCCCAGATCGTCGTCTGATAGAAACTCTTAAACAGAAACGCCTGGAAGAAGTTTGTCTTGACCGCGATGCCAAACGTTTCCTGCGTGATGCGAGACCATGTGGGGATTAGGATCGTGGTTTGGCCCTGACCCTGAATCGCCCACGTCAGCACGATTGCAAACGCCGGGGCAAACATGTTCAGCGCGGTGCCGCCGATGGTTTGATCCGCCTTGAGGTTGACCGAAGCAAACGCAAGCAATAGCGCGAAGATTGCGCCGGTAAGCGCCGCGACCAGAATCGCGAAGAACATCGCCCACTGCGGATGCGCGGGGCCGAAGCCGCTGGAGTCCATCACGCGCAGAAACAAGCAGGAGCAGAGCGCGCCGATGATCATAATGCCTTCCAGCGCGATATTGACCACACCGCTGCGTTCGGAGAACATGCCGCCTAACGCTACGAGCAGCAGCGGAATCATAAACAGGATGGTTGCACTGAGGATATCCGCTAAGATACTCATGATTTGCTCACCTCGCCTTTCGCTTCATTGTCGGCTAGCAGTTTTTTTGCCTCGATCGCGGCGGCACTTTCCGCTTCATCCGCACGCCGCTGTTTTCCGCGCGCCAGCAGATCACGCGTCAGGAGCGCAAACGCGGCGAGGTAGATGATCACGGAGATGATGATATCGATGATCTCCTTGACGAAATCCGGCTGCATTGCGTCACCGCCGACCTGGATATAGGAGACAAAAAACGCGGAGAAGATGGTTCCGATCGGGTTGGAGGTCGCCAATAGCGCGACCGGGATGCCGTTGAAACCCGCCGCAAGCAGCTGCTTGAGCAGTGTGTACTGGCCCGTTCCTGCGAGGAAGTAAAGCCCGCCGCCGACGCCGGCAAACGCACCCGCAATGACCATCGACAGCACGATGTTCCGCTTTGCATTGATGCCCGCATAGATGCTGGCGTTGCGGTTGAAACCGCAGGCTTTGAGCTCATAGCCAAACGTGGTCTTGCTCAGGATGATCCACGCCACAATCGCAAAGAGAATCGCGATGAAGATGCTGATGTTCATGTAGTTGCTCTTCATGAGCACGTCCAGCCCCATGCGCGGAATCAGCGCGTTGGGGTTCGCCTGCGCGAGGTTTGCGGTGCGGTCCATCTGCGCGCCGCCCCAATACTTTGCGAGCATCATGGGCAGGTTGTTGATGGTCAGATTGACTGCAAACATCGCAATCCAGTTGAACATGATTGAGGTGATGACCTCGTTTACGTTGAACAGCGCTTTGAATAACCCGGGGAAGATCCCCCAGATCGCGCCGCCAATCATCGCGAGCAACAGGCAAACATACCATGGCAGTTGGAACTGAATCGCGCCGATGAGGGCAAACGCCGCACCGACGGTGTACTGACCCGTTGCGCCGATGTTGAATAAGCCTGTTTTAAACGCAAATCCGACCGAGAGACCCGTCATGATCAACGGAGCGGCTTGATAAAGCACCTTTGCGAACTTATCGCTGGAGCGGAAGCCCGTCGAGACTAGGCTGATGAATGCGCCGCCCGCTGCCTTAGCGTTGAGCACGAAGAGCAGGATCAATCCTACGATCAGTCCAACGCCGATGGAGATCAGCGAGGCGAGAATGTTCGTGCTGATCGGGATGCGCAAAGAACGCCGTTTTTTATGTTCCATGATCAATGCACCGTCCCTTCGACTGTTTGTTTTTTCGCGCCTGCCATATAGAGACCGAGCTCCTCAACCGTCGTGGTCTTGGGATCGAACTCGCCGACGATCTCACCTTCATACATGACGAGGATGCGATCGGAGACATTCATCACCTCGTCCAGCTCAAGCGAGACGAGGAAGACGCCTTTTCCTTTATCGCGCGCGGCGATGAGCTGCTTGTGGATGTACTCGATTGCGCCGACATCGAGGCCGCGCGTCGGCTGTACTGCGACGAGCAACTCCGGATTTTTATCCAGCTCGCGCGCGACAATCGCCTTTTGCTGGTTTCCGCCGGACATGCTGCGTGCGGTCGTAATCGGGCCCTGACCGCTGCGAATATCAAACTGCTGGATGAGCTTCTCCGCATATTGACGCACACTGTCCTTGCGAATGAATCCGTTTTTCTGGAAAGCGGGTTCCCAATAGCGCTGCAACACGAGATTCTCCTCCAGCGAATAATCCAGCACGAGGCCGAACTTCTGCCGGTCTTCCGGAATATGACTCATGCCGAGCTTGCTGCGTTGGCGGATGGGCATTAGTACGGTCTTGGCTTTCGCAAGCTCTGCCGCGTTCTGCTTGCCGCGCTTACGGCCGATGAACACGATAGGCTCGTTTTTGAGCGTGATCATTCCGGCGGAGGGCTTTTCCAGACCTGTCAGCGCATAGACGCACTCTGTCTGGCCGTTTCCCTCGATGCCCGCGAGGCAGACGATTTCGCCCGCGCGCACCTGAAAAGAGACGTCCTTGACGGCGTTGTTTTTGTGAGATTTGCTGGGGACGGTGAGGTGCGACACTTCAAGAACGGTATCGCCGGGCTTCGCGGCGTCCTTTGAAACAACAAATTCGACGTCTCTGCCGACCATCATGCGGCTGAGTTTTGCCTTGTCGGTATCTTTTACGTCTACGGTGCCGATGCACTTGCCTTTGCGAAGTACGGTGCAGCGGTCGGCAACCGCCATGATCTCGTTGAGCTTATGCGTGATGAACAGAATCGATTTACCTTCCGCGGCAAACGAGCGCATGATTTGCATGAGTTCGTCGATTTCCTGTGGCGTCAACACCGCTGTGGGTTCGTCGAAGATCAGGATATCGTTGTCGCGGTAGAGCATCTTTAATATTTCTACGCGCTGCTGCATGCCGACGGAGATATCCTCAATCAGCGCGTCGGGATCGATCTTGAGTCCGTAGCGCTCGCTGAGTTCCAGAACCTTTTTGCGCGCTTCTTTCTTTTGCAAAAATCCCATCTTGTTCGGCTCTACGCCGAGAATGATGTTTTCCAGAACGGTAAACACCTCTACCAGTTTGAAGTGCTGATGCACCATGCCGATGTTGAGCATATTCGCGTCGTTCGGGTCTTTGATGCGGACGACCTCGCCGTCCTTTTTGATCACGCCTTTTTCCGGCTGATATAGGCCAAACAGCACGCTCATCAATGTGCTTTTTCCCGCGCCGTTTTCGCCGAGCAAGGCGTGTATTTCGCCGCGGCGCAGGCGTAGTGTGATGTCGTCGTTGGCTCGGATGCCGGGGAATTCTTTGGT
>CAYVAO010000321.1:2284-3258 GCA_964448895.1 uncultured Christensenella sp. | reverse complement strand
AAAAATCTGCTTTCCTCCGGCCTCTCCGTTCGCGACGCCGCCGCCGAAGCGGCAAAGGCCTGCGATGTGCCGAAAAAAGAGGCATACGCGAAAGCATTGGAGATAACCAAAACCTCCTTTTCCTAAAAGAACCTCCTTTTCCCAAAAGAACCTCCTTTTCCTAAAAGAAAAGGAGGCAAAAGAACTTCTCTTATTCGAGTTCCTCAACAAGGAGCTCTTTTTTATCCCGCAAACCCTCTTGCGAGGTTATACGTGTGCATCACTGTGTTCCAATCGATGCAGATAAACAACGCGTACCAATACACCAGCGCAAACGCGCCAATGCGCAGAAACGGTGTTTTCTCCCGAAAGACGCGTACCGCGCCGACCACCGCGAGAAACACGAAATACGTCATCAGCCACAGCGGCAGAACGCGGCGAATCGTCAGCCCGTATACGCCGATATACAGCAGCATCCGCCATGCCGCGGAGGCAAGTACGATCAGGCTCGCCGCGATTAAGAGCGTCTGCAACGCCTTGATTGCGCGGCCCGGTTCGCTCTTGCTCAAGCTCAGGCCGAGCAGCGTAAAGTTGATCATCGTCACCGCGACAAATTGACCAAAGCCATCCCGCGCGTATTCACTATAGGTTAAATCAATGGGCAGCGTACCGCCAAAGAGATAGGTGAACTGCACATAGGTAAACAGCGCGTAGGCCACCAGCAGCATCGCAATGACTGCGCCGGGGCCGGCCAGCTTCCAGTTTTGACGCTCCGGCAACAGGTCTTCGTCCACCTTGCCCCAAGTGAGATTGTAAAACAGCGAATAGAAGAGCATACTTGCGGCAAACACGACCACCACACGCCAGAACCAATTCCAGAGGTTGATGTTTTGAATCCACTTGCCGAGTAAGCGATCCATGCCCGCATCCGCACCCGCAAGTAGCGCCAATACGACGATCATCAGCGGAAGCCCGATGGCAAAGCCGATCCAACC
>CAYVAO010000321.1:0-2272 GCA_964448895.1 uncultured Christensenella sp. | reverse complement strand
GCCACCAAGGACGCCCGCATACGCGCGGAAATACGCTCCGATTGCGGTAAAGGTCTTGACGAACACTGCGCGAAGAACGCCGAGAACAGCTTTCCCCTCGCGCTTGTAGGCGATGTTCTGCGTCGCAAACACGCCGATGGTCAACAGCAGCGCGGGAATTGCAAGCATCGTAAATCCCAGCAGCTCGTAATTCTCATAGTCGAACATCAGAATGCCGCAGAGCACCAGCGTCGGCAAAATCAGCGCGAGCACGGTCTTGTTCGAAATCACGCGCTTGAAGTTGAACGCGACGAATACCGCAAGCGTCACGAGCCAGAAGATGCTGTAGGTGATGTAAAAGTCTTGTTCCAGCCAAATCTCCAGCGCGATGCCGATGAGGATCGCTCCGCCCAGCAGCCAAAGCTGCGGCTTCGTCAGCGGTTCTCGTGTTTGCGTCGTCTGCCCGTCAGTCCGAATCGGCGTCCGCTCCATCGAGGTCGTCTCCTTTCACGTAGACGAGAATATCGCCCGCTTCACATTCGAGAATGTCGCAAAGATTACTCAACGTTGAAAAACGAATCGCCTTGCACTTGTTATTCTTGAGAATCGAGAGGTTCGCAAGAGAAAGATCCATCCGCTTCGCGAGCTCGTTCAGGCTGATCTTGCGCTTTGCCATCATAACATCCAGATTGACTTGAATCATACAATCACCCCTCAAACCGTGAGGTCGTTTTCCTGTTTATACGCAACCGCCTGCGCAAACACGCGGCTGAGCACCAGCGAAAACAACCCGCACATAGCGACCGGCAACGCTGCAACCACTGCGAGCGGCACCGGATGGAGAAGCAGCGTGCTGAGTCCCAGCAGCGCGATCACGAGCGCGACAATACCCATGCGCCGGAGCGCGTTTACGTTCTTCTGCACGAAAGGATCTCGCTCCAGCGTACCCATCATACAAAACAGCGTGAACGCGATGTATTCACCACCAAGGATGCAGAGCGAGGCGATCACGCCGGACAACGTTGCAAACCAAAGAGGCTTTCCCTCCAGCGTAAAAAAGTCCGTTACGATCGGCATTTCAATCGTGTAGATCGTCACGAGCAGCGCGGCCCCGGCGAGCATACCGATTATGACGCACACCTGCACAAACAAGTTCAAGATTCGGCTATTTTTTGACATACAGCATTCATCCTCCGATTTTTTGTTTCATTCTGGCAGGCGACGTCAACCCACCGTTGATTCTTGCGCAAAAAGAATAGACCATCGTCTTTTCTGACGACAGTCTATCGCTATATTTATCGTTTGTCAATAAATATTTATTGTTTTGCGGTTATCTAGTGCGAAATACTGTGCATTTTCCAGTTCCGTTCAACAGATCGGCAATGCGTTGTTGCGCGTTTGCGATGTAGACGGTCGTCCCTTCGCGAATGGGCTGCTTGATGAAGTCCAGCTTGGCGCGCGCGCCGTTTGACCCGGCGCGGCTCGTGCCGACGCAGCTGTCGGTCAAAATCTCGATCTGCTGAATCACCTCGTCCGCGTCTTTGCCCTCGACGACGGGTACCAGTGTGTCGGGATCATTCGGGTCACGATAGATTCCGTCCGCACTCGTAAAGATCACAAGATACCTAGCGTGCACAAGCGAGCAGATGACGGAAGCCGTCTCGTCGTTATCGATGCACTCCACAACCGTCTCGCCCTGCTTGCGAAGGTTCGCAAGCTCCATCTTACGAATCTCCTCAATGCTCACAGGATCGTTGTAGTTCACGATCGGGATCGCGTTCTGTTTCGCCGCGCGCAAGAGGAATCCGCGGATGTGCTTGCGCTTTTCCTCGTCGTTGAAATGCGTGTGCTCCACTAAAAGCTGTCGCACGCTGTAGCGATCCGGAATATATCTGCGATATTCCATCATGAGGATGGTTTGCCCTTGGGAGGCATAGTCCGCCTTGATCTCCTCAATATCGCCTGTCAACTCTTTTCCGTTTCTGCGGATGTAGTCGAGGCGGCCGATTTCGGTCGCGCCGCTGCTGACCCAGATCATGCCGGGCCGAAGCTCCGCGCCGAGGCGGGAGAAGATGTTGTAGTCGATGTCGTTATCGGCCCGGCGGATGAGCGCCATGGAGCCGATCTTACCGACGAGATCATAATCGAATTTCATAAAGCACCTCTTCTTTTCTTAAAAGAAAAGAAGGAAAAGAACAACGAATTGGAGGTTCTTTCTATTTCTTAAAAGAAAAGAAACAAAAGAACTTCGCGCTTAGGATTGCACGAGGTATGCGTGGATGAAGGGTTCCAG
>CAYVAO010000320.1:0-3265 GCA_964448895.1 uncultured Christensenella sp. | reverse complement strand
ATGAAATCGCCAAAGCCGAAAAGGCGGAGGCGCTGACCATCTGCTGCAAGCTTGAGGAAGAGGTGGCCCAGCTCGATCCCGCCGAGAAGGGCGCGTTTTTAGCCGAGCTTGGGATCAAGGAATCGGGTCTCGACCAGCTCGTCAAGGCGTGCTATCGCCTCCTGGGCCTCATCAGCTATCTCACCGCAGGCCCGAAGGAAGTCCGCGCCTGGACGATCACGCGCGGCACCAAAGCGCCGCAGGCCGCGGGAAAAATTCATACCGACTTTGAGCGCGGATTTATCCGCGCGGAGATCGTGCCGTTTACCACGCTGCAGGAACTCGGCTCCATGGCGGCCTGCAAGGAAAAGGGACTCATCCGCAGCGAGGGCAAGGAATACGTCATGCAGGACGGCGACGTAACGCTGTTCCGGATCAACGTATAAGAATTTTCATGCAATTTCGCTTGAAAAAAACGTCGCGCCAAACGCTGGTTCGGCGTTTTTTGCGTGATCAGAGCTTGAAAAGGTCGCGCGATTGCATCTGAGGTTACATTACGTCGACCGATTTGGTATAATAAACCGTGTTTCGTTTCGGATGCATCCGAAAAATGCATTCAAAAAGTGATTCGTGAAAAAGCAGGTGGTTTTTTTGTATCAGCAAATGATCAAACGGATAAAAAAGCACAGTCTCTTTGTGCTGTGCTTGGGCGTATTCTGCTGTTTAGGCGCATGCACCCCAACGGATGTGACCGGTGAGGATGCATCCGTGGACAATGTGCCGACGACGCTGGATTTGCGAGGCAAGGGGCTGACGGATGTCACCGATCTGCTGCAAAAAACGCAACTCACCGAAATTGATCTGCGCGATAATGAGATAACGACGGCGGATTTTGATGCGCTCAGTGCCGCGCTGCCGGATTGCGAGATTCTCTGGAGCGTGCCGCTGGGAGAAACGCGGTTTGATAGCGATTCGACCGCGCTTTTGCTCGATGTCGCGACGGACAATCTCGTCGACATGCTGGCGTATTTTCCGCAGTTGCAATCGGTTCAGCTCGCGGCAGCTCCGGACGCCGCCACCGCAAAAGACCTCGCGGAGCGCTACCCGCAGGTACAATTTCTCTGGGATGTAACGATAGACGGTGTGACCTATGCGCCGGACACCGAGACGTTGGATTTCAGCGGAAAGACAGTCGATCTTAGCGCGTTGCTTGGGGAACTGGCGGGCCTTTCAAACCTAAAGAGCATCGTGTTTGGTGAGGAGACGTTTGCGCTCGCCGACCAAATCGCGCTGGCAAAGGCATATCCGCAAATCTCGTTTGTTTGGAATGTGCAGCTGCTGGAAGACCTCTCCGTTCGCTCGGACGTGACCGAGCTTGATTTACGGAAATACCAGGTGCCGGACGCTGCGGCGTTTTCCGACGCGCTTGTACTCTTTCCGAAATTGACGCTGCTTGATATGTGCGGTTCGGGCCCGAGCGATGAAGAGATGGCGGCTATGCGCGCGCGATATCCGTCCACAAAGTTTGTCTGGTATACGCACGTATACAATTGGGTGATACGCACCGATATCAAAGGCTTCAGCACGGGGCAGCGCAGAAAATTTCCCAATGGAGCAGGTTGGTATGACAGCGATACGTTTACTTACAGAAAAATTCGCAGTAAAGATTTCGAGAATCTGAAGTACTGTACCGATTTAATCGCGCTCGATGTCGGGCATTGCACCAAGATCGGCGATATCGACTTCATCGCAACGCTGCCCAAATTGAAAATTCTGGATATCTCGTTATGCGATCTTACGGATATCTCCGTTTTGGCGGACCAAACGAAGTTGGAATTCCTTGAGATGAACTACAACTATCTAACGGATATTTCGCCGCTTGCGAGCTGTAAAAAACTCAAGTATGTCAACCTGAACAATAACAACTTGACGTCATACGATGCGCTTCTTGAGCTTCCTGATTTGGAGCGTCTCTGGATCAGCTGCAGCGGATTGTCCGATGATCAACTCGCCGAGATGATTGACAAGCTGACGGCATTAAGACCGAATCTTACCATCAAGGCCTCGCAAAGCAACCGGGAATACGCAATGAGCTATTGGCGCAAGGATAACCCGGGTTATTTGGAGATGCAGGCGCTGTTCGGACTTCGCGCACAAAATCAGGGAAGCAAGGAAGACTGATCCGGCGATTGATTCGAGAGAAACAGAACGAAGACGCCCAAGCCTGTGTAACGCAGAATGGTTTAAATCAAACAGGAGAACGGTAACGATGAAGAAGTATTTTAAACTGATGCGCGTCAAGCACTACATCAAGAATTTTCTGGTCTTTCTGCCGTTCATCTTCAGCGGACAGTTTTTCAAGCCCTTCTATCTCGTCCGCGCGATCGTCGGGTTTCTGGCGTTTTGCCTGCTCTCTTCCGCGGTGTATATCTTCAACGACATTCGGGATGCGGAGCGCGACCGGCTGCATCCAACGAAGAAAAACCGCCCGATCGCGAGCGGCGCGGTCTCCAAGCGCGCGGCGTATATCCTGGGCGCTTGCTTGATTCTCGCCACCGCGGTGCTGCAATATTTCTCGCAGGCGGTTGAGTGGTACGCCTGGGTGATCCTGGTGGCATATCTGCTACTCAATATCGCCTACAGCATGAAGCTCAAGAATATTCCCATCGTGGATATCGCGATTCTCGTCTCCGGCTATGTGCTGCGGGTGCTGTACGGCTCCGCACTCGGTGGAATTGAGATTTCGCGCTGGCTGTATCTGACCGTGATCTCGATGTCCTTCTATCTCGGCCTCGGCAAGCGCAGAAACGAGCTGATCCGGCAGGACGACATCGCCAAGCGCAACGTGCTGCAGTTCTACAACCAGAGTTTTCTGGATAAGAATATGTATATGTGCCTCGCGCTCACCATCGCGTTTTACTCGCTCTGGGCGGTCGACCCGCTGACCATTGCGCGCATCAACACGGAGAATATCGTCTGGACGGTGCCGCTGGTGATTTTGATCTGCATGAGCTACAGCCTGCATGTGGAGCGGGAGTCCGACGGCGATCCGGTCGAGGTGCTGCTGGGGGACAAACTTTTGCTCTCGCTCGTCGCGCTGCTCGGCCTCATCTGGGTCGGGATGATCTACTTATAAGAATATGGAACGCTTCAAACTTCCGCCCGCAGGGGCGGATTTTTTTGTGTCGGGGTAAAAAAGGAAAATTCCGGGACGAGCAGCGCTTTTGTTAGGGAGGCACGGGCGGATGATATCCGCCCCTACACGTGCACTAGAAAATCAAAGTTA
>CAYVAO010000319.1:0-3271 GCA_964448895.1 uncultured Christensenella sp. | reverse complement strand
CTGATTGCGACCATCGCATACGGCGCGTTCCCGTGGATCGCGATCGTGCTCGCGCTGAGCTTTGGCCTCTATGGTACGTTTAAGAAGCTTGCCGGTGTAGGAGGCATTACCAGCATCGCGGTGGAGACGATCATGATCACGCCGTTTGCGCTCGCTTTCCTGCTGTTTTCGCCCGCAAGCAGCGCATCGATTGCGCAGCTTACGCCGTTGACGACGACGCTGCTGCTATTGACCGGCATCGTCACGGCCAGTCCGCTGATCCTGTTTACGTATGGCGTCAACCGCTTGCCGCTGTCTACGGTCGGTTTTTTGCAGTATTCGAGTCCAACACTGCAAATGCTTATCGGCGTACTGGTGTTTCACGAAGTGCTCACGCAGGACCGCATCATCGCGTTTGCGTTTATCGCGGCGGCGCTGGTGCTTTACACGATCGGCATGGTGCAGCGCGCGAAAAAAGCGCGGCTGGAAGCGTAACGAAGTACCGCGCTTGATGGAAATCAATTCCATCTGCCACACGTTTGCCATGACATAAGCCCTATTGTGAAGCTCCCGTGGAATCGGGGGCTTTTTGTTGCGAGAAGACCTGTTTTCTGCTATACTTCAAACTTAGGGTATTATGCGGACGAATGTCTTTTTGAACGCCGGAACAGCAACGAAAAAGGTTCTGTTTCAGGGGAGTCATTCAAGAAAAACAGCAATCGCCCACGGATAAAAACACAAAGGAGTTTTCCGAATGGGATTATTGGATACGCTGCTTGGGAACACAAGCGCAAGCCGGTTAAAAAAGCTACAACCATATATTCAACGGATCAACGCAATCGAGCCGCAGATGAAAGCGATGACGGACGAACAGCTCCGCGCGCAGACGGTGGCTTTTCGCGAACGGCTGAAAAACGGCGAAACGCTGGACGATATCATGGTCGAGGCGTTTGCAACCGTCAGGGAAGCGGCGGTGCGCACCGTGGATATGCGGCACTTTGACGTGCAGCTCTTAGGCGGTATGGTTCTGCATCAGGGCCGTATCTCCGAGATGAAGACGGGCGAAGGTAAAACCCTCGTGGCGACGCTGCCCGCGTACCTCAACGCGCTGACGGGTCAGGGCGTGCACGTGGTTACGGTCAACGATTATCTCGCCAAGCGCGACGCGCAGTGGATGGGCAAAATCTACCGCTTCCTCGGCATGAGCGTCGGCTGTGTGGTCAACGGCATGGAACGCGAGGAAAAGCAGGCGGCTTACAACGCGGACATCACCTACGGCACCAACAACGAGTTCGGTTTCGACTATCTACGCGACAACATGGTCGTCTTTCGCGAGCAGATGGTGCAGCGCGAGATGAACTATGCCATCATCGACGAGGTGGACTCCATCCTCATCGACGAAGCGCGTACCCCGTTGATCATCAGCGGCGAAGGCGAAGAATCCAGCGAACTGTACATCGAAGCAAACCGCTTTGTGCGCGGTCTTGAGCGCGGAAGCGACCTGACACAACAGTCCAGTTCGGATCGCATCCTCGGCGAAGAAGTGCCGGAGGATGGCGACTACCAATGCGACATCAAGAAGCGCACGGTTCAGCTCACCGCGCAAGGCATTGCGAAAGCGGAGCAGCGCTTTGGCCTCGAAAACCTCGGTGATCCCGCCAATATGGAGATCAACCACCATATCGTGCAGGCGCTGCGCGCCAACGCGCTCTTTACGCTCGATAAGGATTACGTCGTGCAGGATGGCGAAGTGCTCATCGTAGATGAGTTCACGGGCCGTCTCATGATCGGCCGCCGCTACAGCGAAGGACTGCATCAGGCGCTTGAAGCAAAGGAAGGCGTCAAGGTGGAAAAAGAGAACCAGACGCTCGCTACCATCACGCTGCAGAACTATTTTCGTATGTATAAAAAACTCTCCGGCATGACGGGTACCGCCAAGACCGAAGAGAGCGAGTTTATGAGCATTTACGACCTCGACGTCGTGGAGATTCCAACCAATAAGCCCCTGCGTAGAAGCGATCTGGACGACGCGATCTTCCCCACGGAAAAGGGAAAGTTTGACGCGATCGTCGAGAGTATTAAGCAGATTCACGCAACGGGACAACCGGTGCTCGTTGGTACCATCAGCGTGGAGCGCAGCGAATACCTCAGCGGCAAATTGACCCGCATCGGCATCAACCACGAGGTGTTGAACGCAAAGCAGCACGCCAAAGAGGCGGAGATCGTCGCTCAGGCCGGTAAAAAAGGCCAGGTCACGATCGCGACCAACATGGCGGGCCGCGGCACGGACATTTTGCTCGGCGGCAACCCGGACTTCCTCGCGCGCAGAGACATGCGCAACGAGGGCATGGAAGACTGGCTCATCGAAGAAGCGGTCGGTCATGCGGACACCGATAACGAAGAGGTACTCACCGCGCGCGCACGTTATCAGGAACTCTATAACATGCACAAAGCCGTTACGTCTAAGGAGCACGATGAGGTGGAAGCCCTCGGCGGACTCTTTATTCTGGGTACGGAGCGGCATGAGAGCCGACGCATCGATAACCAGCTGCGTGGTCGTTCCGGCCGCCAGGGAGACCGCGGTTCTACGCAGTTCTTCGTTTCGTTTGAAGATGAGCTCATGCGTCGCTTTGGTGGCGAACGCGTCACCAACATGCTCAATCGCTTCACGAGTGCGGACGAGCAGGGCGAAATCCGCCTCGAAATGCGCATGCTCACCAAGCAGATTGAAGCCGCGCAAAAACGCGTAGAAGCCATGAACTTCGAAACGCGTAAAAACGTATTGAAGTACGACGACGTCATGAATAAGCAGCGCGAGATCATATATGGTCAGCGCCGCAGCGTACTCATGTGCGAGGATGTGTCCGACAGCATAAAGAGCATGCTCTACGGCACCATCGACAGCATTGCGCAGCAGAAATGCAACCCGCACGCGCCGAAGGAGAGCTGGGACCTCACCGCGCTGTCGCAGGAAATTTGCAAGCTCACCCTTCAGCCTGTGCGCCCGCTGATCTCCGAGGACGAGCGCAAGAAGCTTTCGTTTGAAGAGATCACACAAAAGCTCTACGCCTTTGCGGACGCGGCCTACGCGCATACCGAAGAGCGGCTCAAGCAGGCGGAGGTCGATATGCGCGAAAACGAGCGTGTATTGCTCCTGAGAACCGTAGATGAGCACTGGATGGAGCATATCGACGCCATGGATCAGCTCAAGCAGGGCATCGGCCTCCGTTCCTACGGGCAGAAAGACCCCGTCTATGCCTACACGAGCGAAGGATTTGAGATGTTTGACGCG
>CAYVAO010000318.1:0-3284 GCA_964448895.1 uncultured Christensenella sp. | reverse complement strand
CCTTTGCGATGGCCTGGTGGCACAATCTTTGCAACGCCGGCAAGGATATGTTCGGCGATGCAACGGCAAATAAATCCTTTGGTGCCCAGAGCGGCACTATGGAGCACGCAAAGGCGAAGGTTGACGCGGGCTTTGAATTCATGCAGAAGGTCGGCATTCGCTATTTCTGCTTCCACGATGTAGACCTCGTTCCCGAAGCGGAGGACATTAACGAGACCAACCGCAGACTCGACGAGATCACCGACTATATCCTCGAGAAGATGAAGGGCACCGACATTCATTGCCTCTGGGGTACGGCGAATATGTTCTCTAACCCCCGCTTCATGAACGGCGCGGGCAGCTCCAATTCCGCGGAAGTATGCTGCTTCGCCGCGGCGCAGGTGAAAAAAGCGCTGGAACTCACCGTGAAGCTTGGCGGGCGCGGCTACGTCTTCTGGGGCGGACGCGAAGGTTATGAGACACTGCTCAACACCGACATGAAGTTTGAGCAGGAAAATATCGCCCGTTTGATGCGCATGGCGGTCAACTACGGACGCAGCATCGGCTTTAAGGGCGATTTTTACATCGAGCCTAAGCCCAAAGAACCCATGAAGCATCAGTATGACTACGACGCGGCGACAGCGATCGGTTTCCTCCGCGCAAACGGACTGGATAAAGACTTTAAGCTCAACATCGAAGCCAACCACGCGACACTGGCGGGCCACACCTTCCAGCACGATCTGCGCGTGAGCCGCGTCAACGGCATGCTCGGCAGCATCGACGCGAACCAGGGCGACCTGTTGCTCGGTTGGGATACGGACGAATTCCCCTACGACGTGTACGAAGCCACGATGTGCATGTACGAAGTGCTCAAGTCCGGCGGACTTACCGGCGGATTCAACTTTGACGCGAAGAGCCGCCGTCCGAGCTATACGTATGAAGATATGTTCGAAGCGTTCATCCTCGGTATGGACACCTTCGCGCTGGGCCTCCTCAAGGCGGCGGCGCTCATCGAAGACGGTCGCATCGACGAATTTGTCGAGCAGCGTTACGCGAGCTACAAAGAAGGCATCGGCGCGCGCATCGCGAGCGGCGAAGCAACGCTGGAAGAATGCGCGGCGAATGCCATCGCGGCAAAAGCGCCGAAACTTCCCGGCAGCGGCAAGCAGGAATATCTGGAGAGCGTCGTCAACAGCGTGCTCTTCGGTTGATTCAGGTTCCTCCTAACACATGGGCGGCGGTAACGCCGCCCAAATTTTGCATGAGGTGAAACTATGTATTACATTGGCATCGATCTTGGCACATCTGCGCTCAAAACCCTGCTCATGGATAGCGACGGCGCTGTGTTGAACATCGCCTCCCGCGAATATCCGCTGGAGTTTCCGCATCCCGGCTGGTCTCAACAAAAGCCGGAGGACTGGCAAAAAGCGGTGTACGAGTGCATTCCCGAACTCACGCGAGACATCGACAAATCGCTTGTTGCGGGCATCGGCGTAGGCGGTCAGATGCACGGACTTGTCGTGCTGGATGAGCACGACGCGGTCATACGCCCTGCGATTCTTTGGAACGACGGGCGCACGGCAAAGGAGACCGACTATCTCAACAACGTGATCGGCAAGGACAAGCTCTCCGAATGGACGGGCAACATCGCCTTTGCCGGCTTTACCGCGCCGAAGCTTCTCTGGATGCGCGCCAACGAGCCGGAGAACTTCAAGAAGATCGCCAAGATCATGCTGCCGAAGGACTACATTACCTATCTGCTGACCGGTGTACACAGAACGGATTTCTCCGATGCTTCCGGCATGCTGCTGCTGTACGTGAAAAACCGCCGCTGGTCGCAGCCGATGCTGGACATCTGCGGAATCACGGAAAAGCAGATGCCGAAACTCTTTGAAAGCTACGAGGCGGTCGGCACACTCACGGCGGAGGCGGCAAAGTCACTCGGATTACCGGAGAAGGTGCTGGTTTGCGCGGGCGCGGGCGACAACGCGGCGGCCGCAGTCGGCACCGGAACGGTCGGCGAGGGACGGTGGAATATCTCCATCGGCACCTCCGGCACGGGATTCATCAGTAACTGTGCGTTCGGTGTGGACAGCCACAACGCGCTGCATTCGTTTGCGCATTCGGACGGCAACTACCATCTGATGGGCTGCATGCTTTCCGCAGGCTCCTGCAGCAAATGGTGGATGGAAGACATCCTCGAAAGCAAGGATTATAAGGGACTGGAAGCGCCGATTACGGACGACAAGCTCGGCACCAACCACGTGTTCTTCCTGCCGTACCTGATGGGCGAGCGCTCGCCGCACAACGACCCCGCCGCGCGTGGCACGTTTATCGGCATGACGATGGACACCAGCCGCGCGGATATGACGCAGGCGGTGCTGGAAGGCGTGGCGTTTGCAATTCGCGATTCGGTCGAGGTTGCAAAATCGCTGGGGATTAAAATTGACCGTAGCAAGATTTGCGGCGGCGGCGCCAAGAGCAAGCTCTGGAAAAAGATGTTTGCGAACATCCTCAATCTGGAGATCGACACCATCACCTCCGAAGAAGGCCCCGGCCTTGGCGGCGCGATGCTCGCGGCGGTCGCCTGCGGCGAATACGCCTCGGTCGAGGAGATCGCCGAAAAGATGGTGCACGTGAACGCGACGGTCAAGCCCGATCCAGAGATCGCCGCGCGCTACGAGGCGCAGTATCAGAAATTCGTGAAGATATATCCCGCTGTGAAGGCGCTCTTCCCGCAGATCGGGTAAAACAATCATTCAGTGCAAGCGTCGCCCAATTCGGCGGCGCTTTTTTCGCACCCTGCGTTATAATATAGACAAACAGCGCAATATCTTGCAAGAATCAGATTGTAAAACGAGGTATCCTTTGGCAATGGGACAGCCGAAAGAGAAAAAAAGCGAACTGCGCACCGCGCGATACGATCCGGAGCTGATGGTGGAAGCCTACCAGTTTCAGGGCGTGATGCAGGCGTTTCCAAACCACTTTCACGAGCACTAC
The DNA here is from genome assembly GCA_964448895.1 of uncultured Christensenella sp. Taxonomy (GTDB): domain Bacteria; phylum Bacillota; class Clostridia; order Christensenellales; family CAG-138; genus UBA7703. Next base: position 305 of record CAYVAO010000318.1, on the reverse strand, counting down.
GTGATCGGGTTTATCGAGCGCGGTCGGCGAAACCTCAAGGTGCGCGGGCAATGCCTGCTGACGGCACCCGGCGATCTGCTGCTGTTCAATCCCGGCGAAAACCATGCGTGCGAAGCGTATCAAAATCAGCCGCTCGATTATCGCTGCATCAATATCGGGCCGGACGCGATGGCGAAAGCCGCGCGCGAGATACTCGGCACGGAAACACAACCCGTCTTTACGCGATCCGTCGTATTCCACAGCGATTTGATCGATGATTTGCGGGAGCTGCATGGCATGATTCTACGCGGGGAGCGCGGCGTGCA
>CAYVAO010000317.1:0-3306 GCA_964448895.1 uncultured Christensenella sp. | reverse complement strand
CTACCGACAGCAAAACGATGTGCAGCCAGTTGATCCGGCGAGCGTGAAACGCATTCTTTGCACCGGTGATTCGGTTGAGTTTCCGTATTTTCTGCCGTCGCGCAAAGCGCTCGGCCTTGTCACTGTGGAGACAAAGGATATCCCGGAGGAACCGCATTTCAGGATGGATAACGAGGTTCAACTCGCTTCCAGATAAAACAGGAGGATAACATCATGAAAAAAGCACTTGTCGTATTGATGGCGCTGCTGCTGGCGTTTTCCACGTTTGCCTGTACGGCAAAGCCCGCTGAAACCGCGGCAACGGAAGCGCCTGTAGCAACCGAAGCGCCGACTCCCACGGAGGAACCCGCTCCGACGACGGTACAGTTTACCGATTCCGTCGGCCGCGTGGTAGAGGTGCCTGCGGACATTACAAAGGTTGCCATCTCCGGCCCGCTGGCGCAGATCGTTTTGTTCGCGCTCTGTCCGGATAAGCTCGTTGGCGTTGCTTCCAAGTGGGACGCGACCGCTGAACAGTATCTGGCGACACAGTATTACAACCTGCCCGAACTTGGCCAGCTTTACGGCGGCAAAGGGGAACTGAACCTCGAAACCTTGCTTGCCAGCGGCGCGCAGGTTGTTATTGACGTCGGCGAACCGAAGGATACGATCGTTGCGGATTTGGAGGCGTGCCAGCAGCAGACGGGGATGCCGTTTGTGCACATTACCGCAACGGCTTCGCCGATGGCGGACGCCTATACGAAGCTCGGCGAACTGCTGAATATGCCGGACGAAGCAAAAGCGCTGTCGGATTACTGTGCAACGGTATATACCCGCACACTCGAGATTGCGAACAGCGTTGAAAAGGCAAACTTGATCTACTGCCTTGGCGATACCGGGCTGAATGTGATTGCCAACGGTAGCTATCATGCGGAGATTCTGGATCTGCTTGCAAACAACCTCGCCGTAGTGGATGCGCCTTCCAGCAAAGGCAGCGGCAATGAAGTCGATCTGGAGCAGATCTTGCTCTGGAATCCGAACGTGATCCGCGCCAGCACAGGGATCGTTTTTTCCATTATGCCACCGTGGGCAGCGATCCTGCTTGGCAGCAGGTTACCGCAATTAAAAACGGAACCTATTACGAAGTGCCGATGGGCCCGTATAACTGGATGGGCTTCCCGCCGAGCGTGCAGCGCTATCTTGGTATGATGTGGATGGCGCAGCTGCTCTATCCCGATACGGCGCAGTACGACCTCTATACCGAGGTTGCCGAATACTTCAAACTCTTCTACCACTGCGACCTGACGCAGAATCAGTACGACGCGCTGGTTGTAAACTCCATCGGCGCGCAACAGGCGCTCAAACCCGCTGCATAACGAAAAAATGGAGCATTTGTTTCATCAAATCCGCGACACGCTCCAAAGAAATGAAGACCTCGTACTCTGCACGATTATTGCGAGTTCGGGGTCTACGCCGCGCGGAAGCGGCGCAAAGATGGCGGTGTTTGCCGACGGTTCCTCGCGTGGACCGGGCGGCGGCGGCGCCGTAGAGTTTGAGAGCATCAAGCTTGCTAAACAAGCGCTGTTGGAGCAGACAACCTTTACGCACGGCTTCAACCTTTCGTCAAACCAGACAGCCGATATCGGCATGATCTGCGGCGGGCAGGTGGTCGTGTATTTTCAGTATTTCAGCGGTGGAGACGGTCAGGCTCTTGCACTGTTTTCCGCCATTACAGAAGCATTTTTGCAGAGAAGAAGCACATGGCTTGTTACGCAGATCTGCCAGGGATGCGTGCGCCGGATGGGGATTTATTCGCGTGAAGACGGCCTGCTTTTTATGGACGCGGGCATGGACGAACTGGATATCCTGCCGCTCGTGCGCCCGCGCGCAATGCTTCAAAAAGGCGAGCCAGGTTACTATGTCGAGCCGCTGACGACAGCGGGATTCGTCTATATCTTCGGCGGCGGGCATGTGGCGCAGGAGTTGGTTCCGCTAATCGCGCATGTTGGGTTTACGCCGGTCATCTTTGAAGACCGACCGGATTTTGCGGGAAAGAGCCTGTTCCCGGAGGCGGCAAATACCGTTGTCGGTTCTTTTTCGGATATCGGTGCGAGCGTTTCCATCACGCCGGATGATTACGTCGTCATCATGACGCGCGGGCATCAGGCGGACTTTGAAGTGCTCCGGCAGGCGATGCTGACGCGCGCGACCTACGTCGGCGTTATCGGCAGTCGAAGTAAGATTGCAATCACAAACAAGAAGTTGTTGGAGGCGGGCATATCGGAAGCGGAACTGAGTCGTATACACGCGCCGATTGGGCTTCCAATTCTCGGAGAAACACCCGCGGAGATCGCAATCAGCATCGCAGCAGAGATGATATTGCACCGCGCGAAGCAAACAGAGGAGACTACATGACCGAGCGGAAACACATTCTAATCTGCGGCGAGGTGGGCGTTGGGAAAAGCACGCTGATACAGCGACTGCTTGCGCAAAACACCCTCCCGCTGTATGGGTTCATTACGAAAAAACTGGACCCGGACGAAAACGGCTTTCACCCGATCTATATTCACCCGGCAGGCGCGCGAGAACGGAGGTTCGACGAGGAAAATCTGATTGGAACCTGTGACCGGCGAATCCACAATATCAATCTCGACGTGTTCAACACGCGGGGGGTTACGTATCTTCAGGCAACGCCCGGAGGAATCATCCTGATGGACGAGTTGGGGTTTATGGAGGCTAAGGCGGAGGCGTTTACCCGCGCGGTCATGAAGGCGCTGGACGGAGATGTTCCCGTCGTCGCCGCGGTGAAGGCGCGCTTTGACATTCCGTTTCTCGACGCGGTTCGCGCGCATCCAAATACAATACTCTATAGGATAACAATAGAAAACCGCGACGATTTGTTTTCCGAACTTCTGCAAATCGTCCGAGGTTGGAAGGGCTAACATAGAGATAATTCTTGCAAAATGCCAGCAGGATGACCTCGATTAAGTAAAAACCGTTAAGCAACCAACTTGATGATAATGAGCACAGTTTGGGTATTGTGTCCTACACATTTCTGAACGAGGGGCATGGACAATAATGCATAATCTGTGCGATGGGCGAAAAAACAATATGATTGCCATTCTATAGTGATCAGAAACCCGCAAAAGAGCGGGTTTTTTTGTTTTTGGACTTCGCTGAATGCGGGAACAAGGACTACAAATTGTTCATTAATGCTCGAGGAGAACGTTTTTGAAAATATATATCAATATTTCAACCCGAATTTTCCGCTTTTTGATTTATCAAACGTCTTAGTTATATAGAGGGACACAAAGAAATCTCGAATAA
>CAYVAO010000316.1:3013-3328 GCA_964448895.1 uncultured Christensenella sp. | reverse complement strand
AGCAGTTCGAACAACATCCGCGAGAGCTGCTCGCGCATAGCGCCATTCAGCCGGATCGCGCTGTTTCGCGCGGCGGAAAAGCAAGCGGAAAGATCGCAATGTTCATTCGAAAGGTTCTCAACAAACATGCGGCTCAGCCAAAAGACGATGCGTTCATACGGCTTGTCCTCGTGAATGAATAGCGGGCGATGCACGTGATTGGGCCCGATGAGCAGCAGGTCGCCCGGCTCCTCCGCAAAGCTTGCGCTCTCGATTTGATACGAAAGCTTCCCGGAGAGCAAAAGAGAACATTCGTAAAAAACATGAAAGTGCGGC
>CAYVAO010000316.1:0-3003 GCA_964448895.1 uncultured Christensenella sp. | reverse complement strand
GCGCGATCTGAAAGCCGTTGTTTCCGCGAAAATGAAACACCTCAAAGTCTTCGCGCATCATATGCTGCCGAAGATGCAATTCTTCCAATGCTCGTTCCAATCGCTTCACTTCCTTTATGATCAATATAGAGCAAGAATGGAAAAGAAACAAGCAATAATATAATAGAATATGTAAAATAGCGGTGATATGCTTTCTCTAGAACACAACACGAAATCAATCAGAAAGAAGTGTATCGGATGCCAAATTCACCGCGTTACGCCATCGCCTGCCCAACTAGTATGGGCGTTCGAATCACGCCGGAAAACCGGCAGAGCGTGCAGACCAGCCATCTGTTTTACATGCAGTCAACCAGCGCGGAGAGCAACGTGCTCAATATTGCCGCGTCTCTTGGCCTTGAGTGGCTTGCGCTATCGAAGTTTATCGAAGGAAGTCCCGTTTCGCTGTTTATTCAAGGCGAACTGCGTGCACGCAATATCCGCTACGAAGGCGTCAGCGTGCCGCAAGGCGGGCCTTGGGGCTATCGTCACCAGTTCAACATTGCGGATAGCGGGTTCGGCCTGCGCGGGCCGCGCGTTTGGAACGATCGCACAGGCGAAGTCGGGCGCACGCTCGCAATCGATGAATTTGACGTCGAGCGTATTTTTGGCGGCGAGGGCGTCGAAATCTTGCATCTCTCCGGCCTGATCGCGGCGCTTTCGCCGGAGACCGCGGTGTTTTGCTCGGAGCTTGCCAAGCGCGCAAAATCGTATGGAACGCGCGTGAGCTTTGATCTGAACTATCGCGCGTCTTTCTGGAACGGGCGCGAAGCGGAATTGCGAGCGGTATTTCACGAGATCGCGTCGGTATCGGATATCCTCGTGGGCAATGAGGAAGATTTTCAGCTTGCGCTCGGCATCCACGGGCCGGAGGCGGGCGGCAAGGATTTGGGCGCAAAGATAGCGGGATTTCAGGCGATGATTGCCGCCGCGCGGGAAGCGTATCCCAACGCGCGCTACTTCGCCACCACACTGCGCGAGGTGGAAAACGCAAACGAGCATCTTTGGGGCGCGATCCTTTGCGCAGACGGAAAATGGCATGTAGAAGAGCCGAGAAGAATTCCCGTGTTCGACCGCATCGGCGGCGGGGACGGATTCACGGGCGGGCTGCTATACGGCGTTTATCGCGGATGGGAGCCGGAGCAGTGCCTGCGGTTCGGTTGGGCTTGCGGCGCGCTCGCGGTGACGGATCAAAACGACTACGCGACGCCAGCCGACGAAGCGCAGGTTTGGAGCGTTTACGCAGGCAACGCAAGAATTACGCGTTGAGCGGAGAAGAGGAGAAAGCAACAATGAATCAGGCAGATATCGGCTTGATCGGGCTCGCCGTTATGGGCGAAAATCTGGTCATGAATATGGAATCGAAAGGCTTTACCGTTGCGGTGTATAACCGCACAACGGAGAAAGTGGATGCATTTGTAAGCGGGCGCGCGAGCGGGAAAAACATCGTCGGTTGTCACTCGCTCGGCGAACTGCGGGATGCGCTGAAAAAACCGCGCAAAGTGATGATGATGGTGAAAGCGGGGCAACCCGTGGACGATATGATTGAGCAACTGCTCGCCGTCCTGGAACCGGGCGACGTGATCATCGACGGCGGCAACAGCCATTTTCCGGATACCACGCGCAGAACGGCGTATGTGGAAAGCCGGGGATTGCTCTACATCGGCACCGGCGTTTCCGGCGGGGAAGAAGGCGCGCTGAAAGGGCCGAGCATGATGCCCGGCGGCTCGCTGGCTGCATGGCCGCTGGTTAAGCCGATCTTTCAGTCGATCTGCGCCAAGGTGGCCGACGGTACCCCCTGCTGCGACTGGGTCGGCGAAAACGGCGCGGGCCATTTCGTCAAGATGGTTCATAACGGTATTGAATACGGTGATATGCAGCTCATCTGCGAGGCGTATCAGCTCATGCGGGATGTGCTCGGCCTGACGGCTGGCGAGATGAGCCGTGTGTTTGCGGACTGGAACCGCGGCGAGCTGGATAGCTATCTTGTCGAGATCACGCGCGATATCTTAGCGTATCAGGATGCGGATGGAACCGCCATCGTGGACAAAATCCTCGACACGGCGGGGCAAAAGGGAACGGGAAAATGGACGGCGATTGCCGCGCTGGACGAGGGCGTTCCGCTGACGCTGATCGGGGAAGCGGTGTTTGCCCGCTGCCTGTCTGCGATGAAGGAGGAGCGCGTTGCGGCGGCGAAAGTCTTCCCGCGCGATGTGCCTGATTTCGACGGTGACAAGGCGGAACTGATCGACGCGATTCGGCGGGCACTCTACGCGAGCAAGCTCGTTTCGTATACGCAAGGTTATGCGCTGATGCGCGCGCAGGCGAAGACCAGCGGTTGGAATTTGAACTACGGCGGCGTGGCGCTCATGTGGCGCGGAGGCTGCATCATTCGCTCCGCATTCCTGGGCAAGATCAAGGAGGCGTTCGACCGTGATCCCATGCTAAACAATCTCCTGCTCGATCCCTACTTTCAGGAGCGGATTCAATCCTGCATTCCCGCCTGGCGAAAGGTGGTTTCGCTTGCGGTGCAATCGGGCGTGCCCGTGCCCGCGATGAGCGCGGCGCTGAGCTATTTCGATGGGTACACCTGCGAGCGTCTGCCCGCAAACCTATTGCAAGCGCAGCGGGACTATTTCGGCGCGCACACATACGAGCGGGTCGACCGCCCGCGCGGCGAATACTATCACACCAACTGGACGGGCGAGGGCGGGGACACCGCGGCTTCAACGTACAACGTATAACGTGTAGTCAGCGGCGCAAATACAAAACGGAAGACCTGTAACGGAATCATGAGTCGAAATAGAATACGGGCTGTCGCAAGTTGCACTTTGCGGCAGCCTGTATTTGCTTTTTGGAAGCTTGATTTTATGATCATGTGACGTCTGATTCTCCCAAATACACGCGAGATCATCGGCTGATGGATGAAAGAATCGAAGCAATAAGAAATGAAGTTTCATTTCACGA
>CAYVAO010000315.1:0-3328 GCA_964448895.1 uncultured Christensenella sp. | reverse complement strand
GAATCTCGCCGATGACCGCGCTGACCGAGGTTGAGGTCACAAAAGACCTCAAGTACGCAAAGGTGAAGGTCTCCGTCTACGACGAGGACGAGAAGAAGCGTGTTTCCAGTGTGGAAGCGCTCAATCACGCGGCGGGGTTCATTTCGCATGAACTCGGCGCGCGCATGCGCATCCGCGCCGTACCGAGCATCAAGTTTACGCTGGACAACTCGATCTCTTACAGTGTTCGTATCTCGGAGATTCTCAACGAACTCCATAAGACAGACGGAAACGAACCGCAAACAAAAGACGGAGAGGAGTAACGCCATGCTGCAGGACGCCGTCCGGTTTCTACGGACGTATGATGACATTCTGCTGATTGCGCATGTCTCTCCCGATGGCGACACGCTCGGCAGCAATTTCGCGCTATACGGCGCGCTGTTGGAGCTGGGCAAACACGCGCAGGTGGTCTGCGAAGACCCCGTTCCGGCGATCTACCGGTTCCTTCCGTTTTCGGATCAATTGATACCGCCCGAGCAGGCACGCCCTGCCGAGGCGGTTGTTTGCGTGGACTGCGCGGATTTGGGCAGAACCGGCCGTTGCGAGCCGCTTTTTCGCGCGGCGAAGGCTACGCTGAATATCGACCATCACGGCACCAACGATCATTACGCTTCGTCCAACTATGTACAAAAAGCGGGCGCGACAGGGGAACTCATCTACAACGTGATCTCCTGCCTCAAGATTCCGCTCAACAAAAACATCGCGAGTTGCCTCTATGCGGCGATTACAACTGATACTGGCAATTTTTCCTACAGCAACACAACACCGGATACGATGCGGATTGCGGCGGATATCCTCGATACGGGGATCGATCTGCCGTTTCTCAACCGCTGCCTGTTTCGAACAGTGCCGTTTCACAAGCTCAAGCTGCAAGCGCTGGGTATTAACAAGGCGCAGCTTTACGAATTCGGGCGGATCGGCATCTCGACCATTACGCTCGCCGATATCGCCTCCTGTGGCGCAACCAACGAGGACACCGAGGGCATCATCGCCTCCATTCGAGATATCGAGAGCGTGGAGATCGCGGCGCTGCTGCGCGAGAGCGAGGATGGCCTGATTCGCGTCAGCCTCCGCGGAAAAACCTGCGCGGACGTGAGCAAGATCGCCGTTCAATTCGGCGGCGGCGGACACAGGCTTGCGGCGGGGTGCACGATGAAACCACCCATCGAAACAGCGGCGGAGCAGATTCTCGCGCTCGCAAAAGAGTTGTTGCACGGGATTTGTGAGTGATATGGATGGAATCGTTACCGTACTCAAACCGCCGGGCATGACCTCCAGCAACGTCGTGTTCGACGTGCGAAAAATCTTTTCTGAAAAGCGCGCGGGGCATTTGGGCACGCTGGATCCTGCGGCGGCGGGTGTGTTGCCGGTCTGCCTCGGTAGAGCCACGCGATTGTTCGATATCCTCGTGGATAAAGACAAGGAATATGTCTTCGAGATCGCGCTTGGCACGCAGACCGATACGCAGGATGCCTACGGCACGGTGATTGCGAGAAACGATCGAACCGTAACGCGGGATGAGCTGAATGAGATTTTGCCGGAGTTCATCGGCGGACAGATGCAGGCGGCTTCGATCTACTCCGCGTTGAAGGTCGACGGCAAGAAGATGTACGATCTCGCACGTGCGGGAGAGACGATTGAGCCGAGATTGCGCGAAATCTGCGTGCACGAACTGGAGCTGATCGAGCAGACAGGGCCAAGCCGGTTTTTGCTGCGTGCGGTTTGCTCGCGCGGAACGTATGTGCGTTCGCTTTGCGAGAGCATCGCGGAGCGGCTCGGAACCGTTGGCTATGTTCCGGTCTTGCTGCGCACCCGAAGCGGGCCTTTTATCAGCGAACAGGCGCTGACGATTTCGGAGCTGGACGCGGCGAAAGCAGCCGGAACGCTCTACGAAACGCTGATCTCCTGCGAGGATGCGATGGCGTTTTTACCGGAGCTTCGCTTGCCGCAGGATCGAACGACGCCGACGAAGAACGGACTCGAGACGCATGTGCGCGGCGCGGCGGACGGTATTGTGCGCGCCTACGGCGATGATGTATTTCTAGGCGTTGGCGAGATCAAGAACGAACGTTTTCGCTTGAATATTCATTTGTACTGAGACTCGATGAAAGAAAAAATGACAACCAAACGGCTTGTATAAAAGTTTGCAGACCGTATTTGAAGGGGATTATGGCAACATACGAACCCGCCGTCGTCGCGCTCGGCATGTTTGACGGCGTACATCTTGGTCACAGGGCGCTCATGAGCCGATTGCTGGAAGAGGCAAAGCGGCTGCATGCAGTTCCGGTCGTATTCACGTTTTCCAACCATCCGCTGGAAGTGCTCGGCGGCAATGTCCGTCTGCTCTCCGGCATTCGGGAGCGAAACATGATTCTGCGCACGCTTGGCGCGCAGGAGGTGGAAAGCGTACCGTTTACGCGCGAGATGGCGCACCTGAGCACGGAACAATTCATCGACATGCTCAATGAAAAATGGGATGTGCGCGGCCTCGTGGTTGGCTATAACTATACCTGCGGCGATCGCGGCGCAGGCACGCCGGAAACACTGCGTGAAATCGGGCAAAAGCGGGGCTTTACCGTCTCGGTGGTCGAGCCTGTTTTATATGAAGGAGAGCCGGTCTCCAGCACGCGCATCCGCGAAGCGGTGGAGCGCGGAGATGTAACGCTGGCGGAGCAACTGCTCAAACGCAGATATACGCTGTCCGGTACGGTGATACAAAACAAGCGCATCGGCAGGCGCATCGGCTTTCCAACCGCGAACATCGAAGCGAACCCGAAGCGTGCGATTCCCGCGGACGGCGTGTACGCGACGTTTGCCTTTGTTGACGGCGGCGTGTACCGTGCGGTGACCAACATCGGCACCAACCCGACGGTCAACGGCACAAAGCTCACGATTGAAACGCACTTGATCGATTTCAACTCGGATATCTACGGGCAGCAACTGACGGTTGCGTTTCGAAAGCGCCTACGCGGCGAGCTGATGTTTGATTCGCTGGAAGCGCTGAAAGAACAGATTCGCCTCGACGTGGAAGAAGCAGCCGCGCTGAAGGATTCCTGAGATACGAAAAATATCGAACTATAAAAAACAAGTCAGTGCTTGTTTACAATTTTTGTTTGATATGCTATCCTATAAAAGCAATCAAATGCCGTTTACCGGGATATACGACACTCCGACGTATTTCTCAGTTCACGGGAATTGGAAAAAAAGGAGAAAATGACCATGACAAAGACAGAAACCATTGAAAAGTACGCGCTCCACGAGGGCGACACCGGCTCTCCCGAAGTGCAGA
>CAYVAO010000314.1:0-3334 GCA_964448895.1 uncultured Christensenella sp. | reverse complement strand
GCTGGCGATGCAAATCACACAAGGCATGCTCCAGTCAATGCTGTCAGCCGCACTTTTTCCAAGACTTTCCATCACGAGTAGCTTGAAATCTGCACGATGATCTAGGAGCCAGTCTAGATAAAACAATCCTTGATTTATGACGTTTTCATTCATACTACGTTTGTATTCAAAAATAACAGGGCAGTTATTTTCGTCAATCCCAAGGCTATCCATTCGTCCATTTGCAATGGGGAATTCAGACTTAAGGAATGTTACTCCGAAAAAAACAGGCATGTATTTTTCAATCAAAACTTGAAGTTCACGCTCAAATGTAACGTTTTTTGATTCAAGCTTTATGACCCCACTCGTTAAAGAAAACAGATTGATTTCTGACATAACAGCACCCCCTGCCAGGTTAATGTATCACAAGGGTTGCTAGTTTGTATAGGTTGAGTTTTTGAAGGAGGTAATAAATTGGATTACATCGGAGAGATCATATCGGGCGTGTTCGCTTTGCTGGTCGTTTGGCTGGAAGTACGCATGACGCGTGACCGAAAACAAGCGGAAAAACGCGCCATTGTTCGGGCAAAGGAGTCGAAGCTCGCCATGAAGATGCAGGACGCGAGCCTGTCGCTTTCGCTGGCGACAGCTATAGCCGTGGAGCGCGGCGAAACAAACGGCGAGATGAAAACCGCGCGGGATAAAGCGAAATCCGCGCAGGAGGAATACGAAGATTTTGTCCATGAGCTTGCTTCGGAGCAGGCTTACATCAATCTAGGAGGAACTTGAATGAAAAAGAATCTGATTCTGGTACTGGTTGCGCTCGTGCTGCTCACATTGCCCACCATAGCTCTTGCGGATACGGGCGGCACAAATGCCACCGACATCCTGATCGAAAACGCTGTGGAAATTGCCGCGGCGTTTTTTATCGCTCTGATCGGCGTATTCGGCGCGTGGCTTACCGCGAAACTCGGCAAGGCGACGCAATTGGACACCGTAAACCACGCGCAGCAAGAATTGATCAAGCTTGCGCAGATCACGGTTGGTGAGTTGAAACAGACGGTCGTTGATGGTATGAAAGCCGCGCATGAGGATGGCAAGTTGACCAGGGAAGAGATCGCGCAACTCGGTCAACTGCTCTACGAAAAAACCACCGCGAAGCTCTCCGCTTCGGCGATGGATGTGCTGACCGCCGCGCAGGTCGATGTCTCGGCGCTAATTACGGGTACGGCGGAACAGCTGATTGCGGGTATGAAGTAAACAACATATCGGGAAATGGGAGCGTCTTTCAAGGCGCTCCTTTTTCTATATCAGGAGGAATCTATGACGGAGCAGAACAAAACCGATGTTAACAGCCTCAGACTCGCGGGGCACAGCTATACGCAGATCGCGGAAATACTGCACCTATCTCGAAACACAGTGAAATCAGTTTGCCAGAGGTATGGCTTTCAGCCGGGGGTAACGCTTGAGATTGAGAGGGAATCGGGCGTTTGCCAGAACTGCGGAATGCGAATCACACAGCCGCAAGGGCGGAAACATCGTAACTTCTGTTCGGATGCTTGCCGCCGCGTTTGGTGGAAGGCACATCGAGACTCGGGCAAGAAAAAGACGGCGGTTCAGGTGCGGTGCGCATCCTGTGGTCGTATGTTTGAGGATTACACCCGAAATCATAGGAAATATTGTTGCCACGCATGCTACATTCAGGATCGATTCGGAAAGCAGGAAAGCGTATGACTGGCGCGCTATTTGAGCGAGAAATGCGCTACAGGACGGTGATGGCGGTAGCGAGAACATTACTGATGCGTGGGCTGATAACAAGACCGGAATTCGAGGATTTCGATCGGAAGATGGCGGATAAATACAGTCCTTTTCTCGTGTGTCTTAGCGGCAAGACACATGTTGATAATATCTGAAAACAGAGTTAATATGCGATACGACAGGAGGGGGATATGGCAAGAATCATCCACATAAAACAGCCTGCGATTCCGACCATCCAACCCAGAAAGCGTGTCGCGGCATATGCTCGCGTTTCGATTGAAAAGGAGACGATGGTCGAGTCGCTGGCAACCCAAGTTGGCTATTACAGGACACATATCCAGCGGAATCCCGAGTGGCAGTATGTAGGCGTTTACGCAGACGAAGGAATCACCGGTACGAAAAGCGCCCGACCGGAGTTTCAAAGGCTGATTGGAGACTGCAATGCGGGCATGATCGATATGGTGATTACGAAGTCGCTCAGCCGTTTTTCAAGAAACACGCTTGATACGCTGAATATCCTGCGGCAATTAAAAGAACGAGGCGTGGACGTCTTCTTCGAACGGGAGAACATCCACAGCATATCGGGGGATGGCGAGTTGATGCTCACCATCCTCTCTTCATATGCGCAGGAAGAAAGCCGCTCGGCGTCCGAAAATGTCAAGTGGCGCCTAAGAAAAAAGTACGAGCAAGGCGAAATCACCGGCTGGTGTCAGCTTTACGGATACACGATCAATCACGGCATTGTGGAAATTGACAACTTGAAATCGGTTATCATACGCAGGATATTCTCTGAATATCTCGCGGGAGAGAGCGCGACGGTGATTGCGAAACGCCTGCGAAAAGAAGGGATGCCTTGCGAACAGGGCGGCCAGTGGAAGCAATTTACCGTTTCAGAAATATTGAGGAATGAAAAGTATACGGGGTGCCAACTGCTCCAAAAGACGTTCACGAAGGATCACCTGACAAAACGCGTACAAAAGAATCAGGGTGAGTTGCCGATGTATTTGGTCGAAGGCGCGCATCCGGCGATTATAGATAAAGAATCGTATCGCCAGGCGATGGCGCTGATGGAGAGCAAAAAGGGTACCGCGAATCGACCGCAGGTGAAGATGGAGAATCAGCCATTTCGACGAAAAATTATATGTGCGAATTGCGGCCGGCACTTTATCCGAAAGAACACAAATGGAACGCCGGGCTATGTTTGCAGCACATATTCTGCGGAGGGGAAGGACTTCTGCCCTAGCAAGAAAATACCGGAAGATATACTCGTGAAACTGTCCGCCGAAGCGCTCGGGCTTTCCGCGTTTGACGAGGCGGTTTTCGAACGACAGATCGATCATATCGTTGCGATATATCCGAGACAGGTGACTTTCGTTTATCGCGACGGGCATTCCGCAGAGTATATCTGGGAAGAACGATCTCGGTCGGAAAGCTGGACGGACGATATGAAAAAGGTAGCCGGAGAAAAAACAAGGGCAAGGAAGAAGGACACAACACATGGAAGCCATCAAGAAAGTAACGAAAATTGATCGTACGGTCGTTGCGAAAGCATCCCTTCATCAGTCGAAGCCGGCGCTGCGCCGAGTCGCGGCATATG
>CAYVAO010000313.1:0-3347 GCA_964448895.1 uncultured Christensenella sp. | reverse complement strand
GGAACCTGTTAGTTATTCACCGCACCTATAGACTGTTCTAAAAACTCTTGCGCGTTTCCCCTATACTCTCGCGCGTTTCCTCGGAGGTGGGTGCAAATTTCTTTACCGTTTATATCGGAAAGCATTAACGGCCGATTTTCGAAAGAGCCATCAATACTCCGAAACCGGAAAAAGCCCAGAAAGTCTGAGCTATTTGCATAGAAAAAGTACCCACGAATTGTATCATTTCGTGAGTACTTAGCTGGCTAAACCCTCACGAAGTGATACAATCGCGCGATTATAAGAGGGTGGGTGCAAAATGCTGAGTTTTGCACCCACCTTGCACCCACCTGGAGCGATGAAGTTTAAACTGATAATAACCAAAGATATATGCCCTATGGTTCACTTCAACTTCTCTTCATAATGCAGCATACGTTCTTCGTAACCATCCAGTTTCCAATCCAGCCGCGCAAGAACGTTGTTGAGTTCCTCAATACGAGCAACAATCTGTTCGCGCTGCTCCAGAAGAAGTTTTTTCCTTGCTTGAATGGTATCGGTGCCTTGGTGAAATAGTGAGACGTATTCCACCAATGTTTCGACCGAAACGCCTGCCGAGCGCATGCATTTGATGTACTCCACCCAGCGGCAGTCCGACTCCGAATAGTCGCGAATACCGCCCGGAGTACGGCCGACGTTCGGCAGCAACCCGATGCGCTCATAATATCGAAGTGTATCGGGAGTTAATTCGTATTTTTTTGCAACTTCCGCAATTGTCATTGGAGTTACTCCTTTGTTTCATTCAAGTGAGCAAATTCGTCCGCATTGACTGCTTCCAGCCATTCGACCGAACCACCGACAGACGGAATCTCAATCGCAAGATGCGACATCCAGTTGTCACTTGCCGCGCCGTGCCAATGCTTGGTTTCAGGAGGTATTTCGACCACATCGCCGGGATGTAATTCGCGTGCAGTTTCACCCCACGCCTGATACCATCCGCGCCCCGCGGTCACCAGCAGAATCTGCCCGCCTTTGTGGTGGATATGCCAGTTGTTCCGGCATCCGGGTTCAAACGTAACGTTAGCAATATTGAGCGATTTCGTCAAGGGATTCAAATAAGCTTGTCCGCTGAAGTACAGCGCATATGCCTCCGGCATAGGCGAGCCCTTGTGAAACAGGTTGTCATTTTCAACTTTCACGTGTAATATTCACTCCTATTAGAGAATTCTTTAGATGGCTACCAATTCATACTCGCGGCTGCCGAGCCCGAGTGCTGCCGCCGTTTCAACGGTGTGGATGGCGTTGCGAGTTTCCATGCGTTCGATCAACGCGGCTTTACCCGCATCAGGCGAGGCATAGACTGCATCCACGCATGCCTGATCAACCGCGACAGGATCGAGGGAAGCGAATATTCCTATATCTTCCATTTCCGGTTCGTGCGGATTGGAATCACAGTCACAGTCCACGGACAAACGGTTCGCGACATTGATATACACGATGTTTTCGCGACCCATATGATTCATAACGGATTGATCCGCTTCCGCCATCGATTCAAGGAACGAGTCATGATCCGCCGTCCAGAGCTTTTCCGGATCGCCTGCCCCGTGAATCACCGCTTTTCCGTGCGCGGAGGCAACGCCGATAGACATATTCTTCAGCGCGCCGCCGAAGCCGCCCATCAGATGCCCTTTGAAATGCGAGAGCATCAGCATGGAGTCGTAGTTTTTCAGATGGGATCCGACGTAATTATTCGTCAGGTGCTTTCCGCCGGTGACTGGAATTGCGAATTCTCCGAATTCGTCCATGATGTCGCACGAGGCGATCAATAAAAATCCATGATCGCGGATCGCCTGCCAATGTGCTTTGGAGTCGGATCGCTTGCCCTCATACGCAGTGTTGCACTCTACGATGGTGCCGCCGAGTTTTCGCACAAGCGGCCCGATCAATGCAGGTTGCAGGTAATTGTGCCCGCCGGGTTCTCCGCTGGAAATCTTCACAGCGATCTTGCCACGCAACGAAACACCAAGTGATTGATAAATCGCGATCAGGCTTTCTGACGTGATCTGATTCGTAAAGTAAACAATCGACATTTTTTAGTCTCCTTAAACAGACTTTCCCATTTCATATGCCTGTTGCAATGCAGGGCTATGCAGAATTTCGCCCTTCTGCCAAACACCGGTCCCATAGAGGATCCCTTTTTCATGCGCATTTGGCAGGCAATCCTCGGTGAATCCGCGAAACCCGCTGATCGTGCGCTCCATCGCATCCTTGCTGGAATCGGCCGCTGTTACGATGAAGTAGAAGTCCTTGTTTTTGATCTCGTTATAGCGGGGTACTGTCCGATCGATCAGCGTTTTGATCTGCGCATCCATCGTGTAAAAATAGACAGGCGTCGCAAGGACGATGACATCGGCCAACACCATTTTCTCCAGAACCGCAGCCATATCGTCTTTCTGCACGCATCGGTGCGTGCGGGTGCAGCCGCCGCAGCCGGTGCAATAGTGGATGGAATGGTCGCACAAGAATACTTTTTCCGCATCGTGTCCGGCCTCCGCTGCTCCCTTTACGAATTCGTCGCAAAGCGTGTCGGAGTTGCCGCCTTTGCGGGGACTCGCGGAGATGACAAGAACTTTCTTTTTCATGTTTTTACCTCATTTGATTTGGTCAATCGGCAGGGACAAACCAACCGAGATTCGCTTCCTGCTCCTCCAGCGTCATCCGGAAGAAGCGGAACCCTTTGTCCAACTGCCGGACCTGATCCATCTCTTCGTCGGTCAGCGAGAAATCGAAAATATCCAGATTTTCCCGGATGTGCAGCGGATTCACCGACCGCGGGAAAATGACGTTCCCGTCCTGAATATGCCAGCGAAGGACGATCTGAGCATTGGTCTTGCCATATTTCTCAGCGAGAACCGAAAACAGCGGTTCCGCGAGCATCGTCTGATCGCCGTGCCCTAGCGGGTACCAGCTCTCGATCACCGTTCCATAGGGCGAAATCCGCTCTTTCAGCGCGCGCTGCTGGTAATAGGGATGGCATTCCACCTGCAGCACGGCGGGTTTGATTTCGGAAAACGAAAACACATCTTCCAGCCGATCCGACTCGAAGTTGGACAACCCGATGCTCCTGACTTTTCCCGCCGCAACGGCTTTTTCCATGTCCCGCCATGCGCCGCGGTAATCGCCGAACTGTTGGTGCAGCAGCAACAAATCGATGGAGTCAACTTGCAGACGGTCAAGCATTCTTTCGATTGCTTTTTCTGTGATTCCTTCGCCGTAATCACTGGGCCAGAGTTTGGACGTAATCCAGATGTTCTCACGCGGGATGTCGCTCTCTTTCACGGCTTGTCCTACGCCGCGTTCATTCTGATAGG
>CAYVAO010000312.1:0-3350 GCA_964448895.1 uncultured Christensenella sp. | reverse complement strand
GGTGCACGCGGTGCTTCGCCGCGCGGGGACGGCACAAGCCGATGTGCTGCGTTTCGGCGGAGATTGGCTCATCATCGACACCATCGCGCGCACCGTCCTGTGTGAAGGTGCACCCGTAACACTCACTCCGAGCGAATACAGCATCCTGCTCGCACTCGCCTCGCATCCCGGCAAAACGTTTACGCGGGACGAGTTAATTCAGCTCGCGCTTAAGGACGATTTTGAAGGGTACGATCGCGTAATCGATACACACATAAAAAATCTCCGGCAAAAGATTGAGCCGGATGCAAAGCTACCGCGCTATCTCGTCACCGTGCATGGCGTGGGTTACCGTTTCGACGGAGGCAAACCATGAAACCAATTTCGCTTCGCGTAAAACTCACGCTTTCCTTCCTGATGGTTGCGCTGTTTTCTCTGGCGCTCGTGGGTTTTTTTGCCAATGTCTTTCTGGGCAAGCAGTTTGAGACATATACCGTCAACCGCCTCAATCAAACCATCTCGGAAACCGTCGACCAGGTAACCGCGCTCTATGTGCGCTCCGGCGAACGGTGGGATCTATCGAGTCTGGACGAAGAGGGTATGAATCTGCTCACCGACGGACTCATCCTGCGGGTTGAAGACCCCTCCGGCCTCGTTTTATGGGACGCACAGGTGCATAACAACGGCATGTGCTTGCGCATTCTGCAAAACATGGCGCAAAACATGCAGTCCTATCAGTCAAATTTTCAGGGTGGATATGAGGAGCAGAGCTTTCCTGCGGTGGTCGGCGGGCAGACGGTAGGTACCATCGTAGTCGGGTACTATGGGCCTTATTCTTTTAGCGATGCGGATCTCCAGTTTCTAACTACGCTCAATCGTCTGTTGCTCATCGCGGGGGCTATCTCGCTTGCGGCTTGTATCCTGCTCGGCGCATATCTTGCGCGCAGACTATCCAAGCCGATTACCGACGTCATTCGCGCGACCGGCAAGATCGCAGCGGGAGACTACGACGAGCGGCTTGTTCCGCAGGAGAACACCGCGGAGCTAACCGCGCTCTCGCACTCGATCAATCGCCTCGCCGAAACGCTAAATTCGCAGGATACCCTCCGAAAGCGGCTCACTGCGGACGTTGCGCACGAGCTAAGGACCCCGCTTACCACGCTGCAAAGCACGGTGGAGGCGATGCTGGACGGCGTTTGGGCGGCGGACGATGTACACTTATCGAGTCTGCGCGAGGAAATCCTTCGCCTCAACAAGCTCGTTGGCGAACTCGGCACTCTCTCGAAGTATGATTCCGAAGCGCTGAACCTCACGATCGAGTCGTTTGATTTACTGGCGCTTTGCAGAGAAACGATCCATCGTTTCGAAAGCGATGCGCGGCAAAAAGGGATATCCTTAAGCTGCTCCGGCGAATCCACGATTCTCTCCGCAGACCGCGATAAAATCGGTCAGGTGCTCATCAATCTCCTGCACAACGCGCTGAAATTTACGCCCGCCGGCGGCATGATATCGATCGAAACAGGCATACTAGGCGAGCGTGCGTTTCTGCGCGTACAAGACACCGGCTGCGGCATCCCGGCGGAGCATTTACCCTATATCTTTGAGCGCTTTTACCGCGCCGATCCTTCCCGCGCGCGCGAAACCGGCGGCAGCGGAATCGGCCTTGCCATCGCGCAGGCAATCGCAAAAGCGCACGGCGGTGAGCTTCTCGTAGAAAGCACCGTTGATCAAGGCAGCATATTTACTTTGCTGCTTCCAATCGAGTCTCTTTCCGAGTAGCGGCATCCCGAAGCAATTGTTCTTTAGCCGTTCTTTCCAAATCAATATTGGTCTCAAATTGGCAAACAGGCAATCAAAAAACGCTGGCAATTGGATGAAACTCATCCGCTTCGCCAGCGTTTTGATATACGAGCCGTTATTTATGAATTAGACTTTCGCGCGGATCTTGGAGATCACGTCGAATCCGACTGCGATGAGCAGAACGAAGCCTTTGATCGCCTGCTGCCAGTCGATGCTCACGCCCATGATCGACATGCCGTTGTTCAAAACGCCCATCAACAGACCGCCGACGATTGCGCCGACCACGGTGCCGATACCGCCCGTTGTGGATGCGCCGCCGATGAAGCACGCCGCGATTGCATCCAGCTCGAATCCGTATCCGCCTTTGGGCGTTGCCGAGTTGAGTCGTCCGGTGAAGACGATGCCTGCGAGAGCTGCCAGAACGCCCATGTTGACGTAGACCCAGAAGAGCACGCGCTTGGTCTTGATGCCCGAGAGGCGGGCTGCCTTGGGGTTACCGCCGTAAGCGTAGATGTGTCTGCCGGGGATGGTCTTATCCGTTACAAACGTGTAGATCAGTACCAGAGCCACAACGATGAGCAACACCATCGGAATGCCGCGATAGAGCGCCAGCGCGTAGCTGAAAGCGAGAATCACCGCGGTGATCGCCAGAATCTTAAACAGGAATGCCCAGATGGAAGGTACGTCGAAATCGTATTTTTTCTTACTTCTTCTCTTGTTGATCTCGTTGACGATGACCAGAATGGATGCCACCGCGCCGGCAATCAACGCCAGCAGGTTGATTCCTTCGATATTTGCGATGTCCGGCACAAAGCCAGCCGCCAGGAACGTATATGTCTCCGGAAGCGGCGCCAGGCTTGTGCCCTGCAGTGCAACCATCGTGAGGCCTCTGAAAATCAACTGGCCGCCGAGTGTAACGATAAATGCCGGAACGCCGATATACGCGATCCATGCGCCTTGCCATGCGCCGATGATGAAGCCCGCAATCAGCGACAGGATGATCGCAATCCAAACCGGCATGTCCATTTTCAGGATGAAGATTGCCGATAGCGCGCCGACCAGTCCAACCACGGAGCCGACGGAAAGGTCGATGTTGCCGATGGTCAGAATGCAAAGCAACATACCGATTGCAAGAATTAAAACGTAAGCGTTTTGCTGAATCAAGTTCGAAATATTGAGGGGCTTGAGCAAGACGCCCTTTGTTAGTACTTCAAATATCACGACTACCACGATCAATGCAATAACCATGGCATACTGACGAATATTCCCCCGAAGCAGACTTTTGATCCTTTTCATTTTGCTACCTCCTTATTGCTTTGCATGATATACTGCATGATCTTTTCCTGAGAAGCATCTTTTGCCATCACTTCGCCAACGATCATCCCTTTGTTCATCACGTAGATTCTGTCGCACATGCCGAGGATTTCCGGCAATTCGGACGAAATCATGACGACTGCTTTCCCTTTTTCCGCCAGCTCATTGATGATGGTGTAGATTTCATATTTCGCGCCGACATAGATACCACGGGTCGGTTCGTCTAAAAACAGGATGTCCGGATCGGCAAATATGCA
>CAYVAO010000311.1:0-3353 GCA_964448895.1 uncultured Christensenella sp. | reverse complement strand
CTTCATTGATCATCAATTCCGTGATAGCGATGGCAGTACACCTCCATAATAAAATAAAAATAGTGGGCGCAAGTCAGATTGCGCCCACATGAACAAATCACTGTGTAAAAAAGTGTTGTTACCGTGCCTGACAATCGTCGGCAGGTGAGAAGCGGGCGCTTCTGCTTGAACAGGACTAATTATATGGGGTGAGAAGCATCCTGTCAAGTAAAATCGCAGTAAAAACGCCCGAAATTCTCAGGAAATACGCCAATCTTAGTCGTCCGCACCCTGCAGCGCTTCCAGCTTGGACTGCGGCTTGCCGGGTTTGCTGTCGCCATACTTGGCGAGGGAGACGGGGATGATCGCCAGCGCGATAAACACCGCGGCATAGGGGAAGAGTGTATCATATCCCACATATTGCAGCAAGTAGCCGGAGACGATGGGCGTTACCACCTGCGCCGCCATGGAGCAGGTATAGTAGAAGCCCGTATATTTACCGACGTTGCCGAAGCGGGAAATCTCCCAAACCATCGGGAAGGTGTTGACCGTACCCGCCGCCTGCGCAAAGCCGATGGCAGCAAACATGACATACAGCATGGGCGAGAAGGTGCGCGCGCCGATCGCGCCGTAGATGAAGCACGCGAGCGCCACGACAAGGCCGATGACGATGGTTTTCTTGCGCCCGATGCGGGAGGCCAGAAAGCCGATCGGCAGATAGGAGATAATGGCGACGCCGGTTGCAACGAGCAGGCAGGTGGACACGTGGTTGAGGCCCGACGCCCACATCTTGGTGGCATATTTGCTAAAGGCGGTGGTCACCGCATTGTAACCTAAAAACCAGAGCGTGATGGTAGCCAGAATCAGGATCAAACTGCGCATGACTTCCGGCGGAAGCTTTTGCTTGCCGTCCACCTCGATGGACTTACTCTGATCCTCCTCCTCGGAGACGCCGTAGTTGATGTCCTTCATCTGCTGGACAAGCTTTCGCTCCGGAACAAAGAAGAAGACCGTCAGGGCCGCGAGCACCATCAGCACCGCGACCGCGAGGAAGAGATAGAGATAGTTGGTGCGGCCGTTTGCGCCGTCGAACACCAGTATCTTCATGACGACCAGCGTAAACGCGCCGCCGACCGCGCCCATGAGGTTGATGATTGCGTTGCCCTTGCTGCGCACGGGTTTCGGCGTTACGTCCGGCATCAGCGCGACCGCGGGAGAACGATAGGAGCCCATCGTGATCAGCAGCGCGCCGAGCACCACGATGAACACGATCAGCGATGTGGAAGCCGACCAGGTGCCGTACGCGTTGTCAAACACGGGGATAAGCATCATCAATACGACTGCTGCAAACGTGCCGCCGACGATGAAGGGAATACGCCTGCCGACCTTGTCGCTCAGCGCGCCGAACAGCGGCAGCAAAAAGAGCGCCACGATATTGTCGAGGCTCATGATGATGCCCGCAGGGCCGTCTCCCATATGATAGGTATCGCGCAAAATCAGGGGGATGATGGTGTCGTACATCTGCCAGAACGCGCAGATGGAGAGAAACGCAAAGCCGACCAGAAACGTGCGTTTGTAGTTCAGTTTCATAAATTTTCTCCGATTTTTATAAGATAAGATCGCGGGATGACGGCGTTCCGATCGCCGCAGTGTTATATACATGGTAGCGCAATTATCGTATAATAACAACAAAAATCGACGTAAAAATCAACCGGAGGATGAATATCATGTGGATTGCGCTTGCGGTGCTGCTTGTGCTGATAACCCTTTGGCTCGCCTTACTTATGCCCGCGCGGAGCACAAAAGCGCAGCGCGCGCCGTTTTGCGGGCGGACGTTTGCGCACCGCGGACTCTTTAGCGCCGACCAGAGCGTGCCGGAAAATTCGCTTGCCGCGTTTCGTGCGGCGGTGGAGGCGGGCTACGGCGTGGAGCTGGATGTTCAGCTCACCCGCGACAAGCAGGTGGTGGTGTTTCACGACGACGACCTCAAGCGTGTTTGCGGCGTGGACGCGCGGGTGGACGCATATACCCTCGAAGAGCTCAAGCAAATGCCGCTTTGCGGCACGCAAGAGCGCATTCCGCTGTTTACCGAAGTACTCGCGACGATTGACGGCAGGATACCGATGATTGTGGAACTCAAGAGCGGCGGGGACTGGAAAACGCTCTGCCCGAAGACGCTGGAACTGCTCACGGCTTACAAAGGCGACTATTGCTTGGAGAGCTTTAATCCGTTGCTCGTGCGCTGGTTTTACCTGAATGCCCCGCAGATTGTACGCGGGCAGCTTTCGGAGGCCGCGCGGTATTCGCGCAAGGGTTTGCCGCTGTATCAGGCGATCATGATGAGCCGGCTGTTGACCAATATCCTCACGCACCCGCATTTCATCGCCTATCGCGTTGGGCCGAAGTGCCTATCGGTTCGCATCAGCGAGTGGCTGGGCGCGATGCGCGTCTGCTGGACCGCGCGGCCGACCGACGACCACGCGAAGCTCACGCGCAAGAACGACGCGATCATATTCGAGCACTACCGGCCGGAAACGCATTTTTAAGTTGGATCGATGAAACCTGACAGTCACATGTCAGGTTTTTTGTTTTAGAGTGGAGGTATCAGAAAAAAGGAGAGACGAAGATGGCACAGCAGTTTGAGTTTTTGAAGGAATACAAAGAGCTTTATCAGCCGAAGACCACGCCCGCGATCATCGACGTGCCGGAGATGACGTTTTTCGCCGTGGACGGCAAGGGCAACCCGAATGATGAGGACGGGGAATACAAAAGCGCGGTCGGTCTACTCTACGCGTTGAGCTATACGATTAAAATGAGCCACATGAGCGGCACCGCGCTTGCGGGATTCTTTCCGTACAAGGTTGCTCCGCTGGAAGGCTTTTGGCAGATGGCGAATGGCGTACCGGGTGTGGACTACGGCAGCAAGGACAAGTTTGAGTGGACGAGCGTGATCCGCCAGCCGGAGTTTGTGGACGAAAGCGTGTTCGACTGGGCTTGCGCGCAGGTATGCATCAAGAAGGGGCTGGATACGTCCCGCGCGCGGCTCTGGCGCTTTCGCGAAGGACTCTGCGCGCAGATGATGCACATCGGCCCGTACGACAGCGAGCCCGCGAGCGTGGAGCGGATGGACGCGTTCCTCGCGGAAAACGGCTATCGCAACGACCTAGGCATCCGCCGTCACCACGAGATCTATCTGGGCGACCCAACCCGAGCCAAACCGGAGAAGCTCAAGACGGTGCTGAGACATCCGGTAGAGAAGATTTGAACATACTACCTTGCGCGAGTCGGGAAATTACTAGGGAATACTTGACGCACTTATTAAAAAATAACGCAATACTTGCTTAGTAATGTTGAAATATAGCAAATATAAAAAA
>CAYVAO010000310.1:0-3368 GCA_964448895.1 uncultured Christensenella sp. | reverse complement strand
GTGGTGCCGCTAAAGTATTATTATATTCTCTATAAACTGCTCTCCAATCCCAACCGCGTATTCACCAAACAGCAGATTATGGATGAGATTTGGGGCATGGACACCGAGAGCGATCCGCACACGCTGGATGTACACATCAGCCGCCTCAGGGAGCGCTTTAAGGATACCGCGCAGTTTGAAATCATCACCATCCGCGGCCTTGGTTACAAGGCGGTAAAAAAGCATGCCTAAATTGCCGCAAATCAAAGGCCGTCCGCGCGCGGCGCAGATTTTCGCCGTCATCATCGCGGTGATTATCGCGGTCTCTATGGCGCTGACGTTCGGCGTCATTTTTGTGCTTCTCAAACTGAAAATTGATACCCTGACGGCAATCGTGACCTCCAGCACCTATATGGGTATCTTCTCGGTCGTTATCGGAATCGGCATCGCGGCCTATACGAGCACAAAGATGCTTTCGCCGATTGTGAAGATCAATGACGCTGCGAAAAAGGTCTCCCGCGGGGACTTCTCCGTCCGGTTGGAAGAGAAGAGCATCGCAAAAGAGATCGAAGAGATCGCCACGAGTTTTAACATCATGGTCAAGGAGCTTTCCAACACCGAGACCCTTAGAAACGATTTCGTCAGCAACGTTTCGCATGAGTTTAAAACCCCGCTCTCCGCAATCGAAGGCTATGCTACTCTGCTGCAGGACGATCGTTTCACTAAGGAAGAGCAGGCGACCTATATTTCCCGCATTCTTGAGAACACCAGCAGGCTTTCCAAGCTCACGCAGAGCATCCTGTCTCTTTCACAGTTGGAAAATCAGGAGATCGTGCTGCAACAGGAAGCCTACATGCTGGACGAGCAGATCCGCCGCGTGCTGTTGAGCTATGAACCCATCTGGGAAGAAAAGGAGCTCAACATCGACCTCGCGCTGGAAGCCACGCAGATCTACGGCAGCAAATCGCTGCTGGCGCAGGTTTGGAGCAATCTGATCGACAATGCGATCAAGTTTTCACGCCCCGGTGGAACGCTCTTTATCTGCTGCGGCATCTTCGACGGCAAGGTCGTCATCCGCATTCGGGACAACGGCATCGGAATGACCGAGGAAGTGCGCCAGCATGCGTTTGACAAGTTTTATCAGGGCGAGCGTTCGCATTCCGGCCAGGGCAGCGGGCTGGGGCTCGCGCTGGTGCGACGGATTATCTCCCTCCACGGCGGCACAATCGATCTGCAAAGCCGCGAAGGCAAGGGCTCGGAGATATCGATCTTTCTTAAGAATGAACCCGTAAAGCTCGCATAGATCACAAACGAACGACTTTTTGAAAAGCTGGACGCACGCGCGATCCGGCTTTTTTTCACGAAAATCTCAACACCCATTTGAGATTTTGTTTAGAGTTACTCGCTGTCTTCAGGCATAACGCAACACAGGCGCCTGCTTGAGTTGAGGATTTGTTGAAGTTCTATTGAATATTGTTTGAACTAAATTCGCTAGACTATATTTGTGTATTCGCGTCAAGCGAACCTGAGAATTGGAGAGATATTTATGTCTTATACGCTTGTTGCAGATAGTAGCTGTGATCTGACGGATGAATTACGCACCGAATGGGGCGTGAAAAGCGTACCGCTGACGTTGACCCTTGGCGAGGATTCCTATGTGGACGACGAAAATCTGGACCTGCCGGACTTCATGGCGCGCATGAAAGCCTGCAAGGCGCGCGTCGGCTCCGCTGCCCCGTCGCCGGGACTGTATGCCGAGGCGTTCGGTAAAGACGACGCGTTTGCCGTCACGCTCTCCAGCAGCCTCTCCGGCTCTTATGCCAGCGCAATGTCCGGAAAAGAGATTGCGGAAGAAGCGGGCGCAAGCGTGCATGTGTTTGACTCGCGCAGCGCAGCCGCGGGCGAAGTGCTCCTGATCCTCAAAATCCGCAAGCTGATTCAGCAAGGGCTGGAAAAGTCCGAAATCATTCAGAAAATTGAAAGCTTCATCAAGGATATGAGCACGTTTTTTGTGCTCGACAACATCGATAATCTCTATAAAAACGGTCGGCTCAATCGCATTACCGCAACCCTGATCTCCACGCTACACATCCGTCCCATCATGGGCGCAGATCGGGAGGGAAACATCTCCCTCGTTTCGCATGTGCAGGGTTGGAAACAGGTTGTAAAAAAGCTCGCCGATACCATTGAACACGTCGGACGCGATACGACAGGCCAAAGCCTTGTCATCACCCACTGCAACAACCCGACGATGGCGGAAGAGCTAAAGGCGGAGATCGAACGGCGCTACCACTTCTCGGAGATTCTGGTGCTGCCGACGCGCGGACTCAGCTCGCTTTACGCAAACGAAAAAGGTGTGATCATGTCGTTTTAACGACAGATCGAGAAATTGACCATGGAATGCGGGAATAGAACCCCGCATTCTGCCTGTTTCACAACATTTCTATACCGGAGGTACAACATGCAACCTTATGTCCTGACCTGCTGCTCCACAGCCGACCTCTCGAAAGAATATTTTGAACAGAGAAATATTCCCTATGTCTGTTTCCATTTTACGATGGATGGCGTGGAGTATTTTGACGATCTGGGCCAGAGCGTACCGTTTGACGAGTTCTACGCGCGCATTGCAGCGGGCTCTATGCCCACAACCTCGTTGGTGAATACCGAGCAGTTTATCGCCTTTTTCGAGCCTTTTTTGAAAGAGGGCAAAGATATTCTGCATCTTACGTTCTCCTCCGGCCTCTCCGGCACCTATGCCAGCGCAATTCTCGCGCGGGACGAGCTGAAGGAGCGCTATCCCGAACGGCAGTTGATCGTTGTCGATTCCCTCGGCGCATCCTCCGGCTATGGCCTCATGGTGGATACGCTCGCGGATATGCGGGATAACGGTGTGTCGCTTTCGGACGCCGCCGCATGGATTGAGGAACACAAGCTCAACATGCATCATTGGTTCTTCTCCACCGACCTGACGCATTATAAGCGCGGCGGACGCATTTCGTCGACCGCGTTTGTCGTGGGTTCCATCCTCGGTATCAACCCGCTGATGAACATGGACGAAGGCGGTCATCTGACCCCGCGCTTCAAGATCAACGGCAAAAAACGCGTGATGCGCGAGATCGTCAAGCAGATGGAGCTGCACGCGGAAAACGGACACGATTATGATAAAAAGTGCTTCATCTCCAACTCCGCTTGCTTAGAGGACGCAAAGGCGGTCGCGGCGCTGGTGGAGCAGACCTTCCCGAAACTAAACGGCAAGGTGCTGATCAATAGCGTCGGCACGGTCGTCGGTTCCCATACCGGCCCGGGCACGGTGGCGCTCTTCTTCTGGGGCGATTCCCGCAAGGGCAGCTGATAGAGTATGTTTCTCGCTCCCGCTCACGCGGGAGCTT
>CAYVAO010000309.1:1412-3379 GCA_964448895.1 uncultured Christensenella sp. | reverse complement strand
GGCTACGGCCGCGTAGAGCCGCAGGTGCACAAGCGCGCCGAGTTGGGCGTGGACGGCATGACCTGGGCCAGTTGCTCCTCCGCGGTTGAGCGCGCGCTGAAAAAGCTGGACGGCGTATCGGAAGCCTCCGTCAACCTCGCGACAAACCGCGCCGCGTTTTCTTATGACCCCGCGAAGGTAAAGCTTGCGCAGGTGCGCGAAGCGATCACAAAATCCGGCTATACCCCGCTCGATCTCGCAACCGAAGACACGCGCGACGCGGAGCAGGAGAAACGCGAAAAAGCGCTTCGCCTGATGCGCCTTCGCCTGATCATCGCGATCGTGTTCGCGGCACCGATTCTGTATATCTCCATGGCGCATATGTTCCCCTCGCTCGGCGTACCGCTGCCGGAGTTTATGAACCCGCACATGTACCCGTTGGTGTTTGCGCTCGTGCAGTTAGGCTTAACGATCCCCGTGCTCATCGCGGGCGGACGGTTCTTCCGCGTGGGCTTTAAAACGCTCTTCAAAGGCTCGCCCAATATGGATACGCTGGTCGCCATCGGCACCGGCAGCGCGTTTCTATACGGCATTTATGCAACCATATTGATCTATCTGGGCAATTTCGACTTCGCGCAGCACCTCTATTTTGAGTCCGCAGCGGTGGTGATCACGCTCGTCATGCTCGGTAAATACCTCGAAGCGGTCAGCAAGAGCAAAACCTCCGAAGCGATCAAAAAGCTCATGAACCTCAAGCCCAAGACCGCAACCATCATCAAAAGCGGCGTCGAACTGGAAGTTTCGCTGGACGAGGTCGTGGTGGGAGACGTTGTTTTGGTGCGACCCGGCGGCGCAATCCCGGTCGACGGAATCGTCGCGGACGGCGCGTCCAGTGTGGACGAAAGCATGCTCACGGGCGAATCCCTTCCGGTTGAAAAGCAGGCGGGGTCTACCGTTACAGGCGGCAGCATCAACGGCGAAGGGTTGATTCGCTTCACCGTGACGCATGTTGGCGAAGATACCGCTCTTTCGAAGATCATCCACCTCGTCGAGGAAGCGCAGGGACGCAAAGCGCCCATCGCGAAGCTCGCGGATGTAATCTCGGGCTACTTTGTGCCAGCCGTGCTTGGCATTGCGGTGCTTTCCGCGGTCATTTGGGCGCTCGCAGGAAAAGACTTTAACTTTGTACTCAACATCTTCGTGACCGTTCTCGTCATCGCCTGCCCTTGCGCGCTGGGCCTCGCTACGCCGACCGCCATCATGGTTGGCACCGGCAAGGGCGCGGAGCTTGGCGTTCTGATCAAGGGCGGCGAGGCGCTGGAAACTACGCATAGCATCAACGCGGTCGTGCTCGATAAAACGGGCACCATCACGCAGGGCAAGCCGGAACTCACCGACATCATCCGCTATTCGCAGGAGGATGAAACGAGCGTACTTTCGCTCGTCGCCAGCGCGGAGCGCGGCTCGGAGCATCCCATCGCGCGCGCAATCGTAGACGAAGCGCGTGCACGCAGTCTCTCCTTGCTGGAGCCGGAGCAATTCCGCGCGATTCCCGGTCGGGGCATCGAGGCGAGCGTTTCGGGTCATCGCATTCTCGCGGGCAGCGCAAAGCTGCTCACCGAGAACAATGTCGATCTCTCCCGCTCAATTGCGGACGCGATCGCGCTCTCCAGCGCCGGAAAAACGCTGATGTATATCGCCCGCGACAACGAGCTTTATTCGCTCATGGCGGCTGCCGATGCGGTAAAACCCACGAGCCGGCGAGCGGTCGAGCAGCTCAAATCGCTTGGTCTTGAGGTTTACATGCTCACGGGCGACAACGCCGCGACCGCAAAAGCGGTTGCGCAGAGCGTCGGCATCGACCATGTGCTTTCGGATGTTTTGCCGGACGGCAAGGCAAGCGAGGTGCAAAAGCTGCAATCGCAGGGCAAGCGCGTCGCCATGGTTGGCGACGGCATCAACGACGCGCCCGCGCTGGTGCAGGCGGA
>CAYVAO010000309.1:0-1402 GCA_964448895.1 uncultured Christensenella sp. | reverse complement strand
CCCACGCGGACGTCGGCATGGCGATCGGCAACGGCACCGACGTCGCGGTGGAATCCGCAGACGTAGTGCTTATGCGCGGCGATCTCTCCGCCGTCAGCGCGGCAATCGCGCTCTCCCGCGCCACCATCCGCAACATCCGGCAAAACCTCTTCTGGGCGTTTGCCTACAACGTGGTCGGCATCCCGTTTGCCGCGGGCGTGTTCTTTGCCTTTGGCGGCCCGCTGCTAACCCCCATGTTTGCCGGGGCTGCGATGGCGCTGAGCTCTGTATCGGTTGTGACAAATGCGCTGCGGCTCAAGCGATTCCACCTGAAGAATAAAAAATAGAAAGGGCTGATTCCCATGAAGAAGATATTCTCCATCGCACTCGTGCTTGCGCTTACCACGATCATTCTCACCGGTTGCGCTGCTACTGATGTAATCCTAAAATATAGTCCTTCGTCTCTTGATAAGATTGTGGAGAAATTCCCAGCCATCGTGACGGACAACACCGAAACCGACCACTACTTTTATCTCTCTGCTGACGGAGAAACCTCGCTTAAGGTCAGCCACAAGTTCGACGTGACCGGAGCGGAAGATATTGTCATACAGACCCCGCTTCAGCCTTTCACGGACGCGGGACTTGACCCCGCAACCCTCGGCGCGGGCTACCGCACAGATGACACCTCTCTCTTCCTCGTCGCCGACTTTGGCGCAGGTTCGGGGGAACAAACCACCTTTACCGACTCTCTGTTTGAGAGTGCAAAAGCGGATCGCAGCGTATTGACCTATCACGCTGACCTCGATCACTATGGTATCGCGCTGCCCGCCGGAAAGTTTGAGTGGGCCAAGGACGAATCGACCAACGACAAGGACATCGTGTTTGTCATCGCGGCGCAACCGCTCGCGGATCTCGGTGTCGATGTTCAAAACATCGAGGGGTGGCTCTTCAAGACCATGCAGGACGACGCCGGAAACGACTTTGACGTTCTGCTCAAGCCCTACTCTCTCGAATCATAATTGTCAAGCCGGAGTTTTGGGCGTATGCTGAACGTGTAGCAGCGCCCAAATTCGTTATTTGGAGTATGTATGGCGGCAAAGCAAACGATACTCGTCGTTGAGGACGAGGCGAAAATTGCAGACGTGCTGAAGTCCTATTTGGAGCGCGAAGGCTTTCGGGTCGCCACCGCAAAAGATGGCGACGAAGCCTTGTCTCTTTTTGCGTCGCTATCCCCTGCGCTTGTTTTGCTCGACCTTATGCTTCCCAAGCGTTCGGGAGAGGAAGTCTGCCGCGAAATCCGCGCGCGCGGTAATACGCCTGTCATCATGCTCACGGCAAAAACGGAAGAGCATTCGATTCTCGGCGGGCTCGCCATCGGCGCGGAGGATTACGTAACGAAGCCGTTCAGCCCGGGACAGGTGGT
>CAYVAO010000308.1:0-3387 GCA_964448895.1 uncultured Christensenella sp. | reverse complement strand
CATCTAAATCATCGGGACGAAGCGTAAAAGCCCGTTGAAAACTGTCCACGGCCTTATCATAATGCTGCCGCAGCATCGCCTTAGTTCCCGCAAAAATAAATCCCGCGAAATCGCGCGTCACACGCCCGATCTCAACCGAGTCCAACAATGAAACAGCCCCGGTTATATCGTCATTATCCGGCTCGATTTTCAAGCCCGCGGCAAAAAACGCGCGCGCATGCGCAAAATCGCCGCCGGCAGCCGCATCGACACCGGCAGTAAAACACGCGCCGGCATTCGCGCACCGCGATCCGCTGTCAGGAACCACGCTCGTATTCTCCGCATCCTGAATTACATCGGCCTGCTGCGTTTGCCCCGCACCCGGAATAATTTCTTTAATGGTATTTGTTTCATAATACAACTGATTCCCGTTATACTCGACCTTAATGTACTCTTTGGTCTTCTCGAGGATCAAGCAATCCAACTGTTTGCCTGATTTCAGGATTACGGTATCGGCAAGAACAAACCCGTACAGAAGCAGCACGAACACACAAACCTTCAACGCTAAAAGCGCTTTCCGCATATTTTCCCCGTAATCATCGGTACGCATCACCGCGAAATCTCGAGTCCAACCTGCGTATCATCCCCGGATACAAAAACCTTACCGCTCCCGGACAATTTCCTCGAAATGATGCTTTACCATTTTCGCTTCGATCATAAAAATAATATCTTCAGCTATATTCGTCGCGTGGTCGCAAATCCGTTCCAGATGGCGCGCCACCAGCAATAACGGCAGCGCCTGCGCCGTAGTCGACGGATCTTTCAACATAAAATCGTTCAACAATTCCGCCTGCACCTGATTGCGCAACACATCGGCGTTCGCGTCACGCAGAATAACCTCTTTAGCCTTGACAACATCCGAAGTTAAGAACGCCGTGATGCAATCCCGGGTCATCTCCTGGGCAATGACAGCAAGGGCCGGGATATCGATCAAAGGCTTGAGCAACGGTTTGTCCGCCAGCTCTAAAACCCGCTGGGCAATATCGACCGCGAGATCGCCCATCCGCTCAAGATCGGTATTGATCTGCATCGCCATCGTCACAAACCGCAGATCGCCTGCCAACGGCTGGTGCAAAGCCAGCAAATCAACACACTGCCGCACCAACTTTATCTCAAGAGCGTCGATCTCTTTATCCGCATCAATGATCGCACTCGCGGCTGGCGCGTTCAACTGCCCCAACGCTTGAATGGACTTACCGATCGCATTTTCAACAAGCATTCCCATATGCAGGATTTCCCGACGCAGCGCGTCTAATTCACTGTCCCAATGGCGTTCCATGATCGACTCCTTCTTATATAGTCCGATGTATGCTCGTGTTGAATACTTACGTTCAGAATGGAGGCAGGTACACGCTCCGCGGTCTATTCCCTGATCACATCCATCATCCCTCGACACTGCCCGATTTCACTCCCGCGGCACTCTCAGCAATGATCTGCCGCAATAGGCTTTTCACTTTCTCACCGATCTTATCCCGGATGAGCCGGAAGAAATAGATCGATTTCCCCTTTGGATTTTCCAGATCCCACTCGACATATTTCTTCGCGGGATAAAACGGGCACACATCGCCGCAGCCCATCGTAACCACATAATCGAACTCCATGACGGGCAAATCGGAAAAACCCTTGGAACTCTGGCCGGAAATATCGATATCCGCCTCCTTCATAACCGCGACCGCGTCCGGATTGATCTTCCCCGACGGATGCGACCCGGCGCTATACGTTTCGATAATATTATTTCCATACTTCCGGCCGAAACCCTCGGCCATCTGGCTTCTGCACGAATTCTCAACGCACACGAACAAGACTTTCGGTTTAGACTTCATCCGAATCTCCCGGTTATATAAGCTTCAGTCCGTTTATCATTGGGCGCGGTAAACATTTCCTGCGTCCGGCTCAATTCGATCAACTCACCCATTAAAAAGAACCCGGTATTATCGGACACGCGCGCCGCCTGCTGCATATTATGGGTAACGATAATAATCGTGTACTGTTTCTTCAATTCCAGAATAAGCTCTTCGATCTTGCCAGTCGATATCGGATCAAGCGACGCGCACGGTTCGTCGAATAAGATTACTTTCGGCTCGACCGCAAGGCACCGCGCAATGCACAACCGTTGCTGCTGGCCTCCAGAAAGCCGCAGTGCGTTATCATGCAAACGATGCTTGATCTCATCCCACAGCGCTGCTTTTTTGAGCGATTCGACCGCTTTTTCTTCGATAAATTCTTTGTTGCGCACGCCATTGACCTTCAGTCCGTAGCTTATGTTTTCAAAAATACTTTTAGGGAACGGATTCGGTTTCTGAAACACCATACCGACTTTCCGGCGGACATCTACAACATCGATTCCGGGGCCGAAAATATCGACGCCGTCGAGCATCACACCGCCCTCCATCCGAATATTCGGTATCAAGTCGTTCATACGGTTCAACAGCCTGATAAACGTCGACTTGCCGCAGCCTGACGGCCCGATAATGGCAGTAACGGAGTTCTCGAATACGTTGAGGTTTATATTTTTGAGCGCATGCGTACTACCGTAATAGAAATTCAGATCCTTCACGCGTAATTTAACCTGCAACGACGCTTGTTGCGTGCACGCGCATACGCATGCTTGATTGTCCAGCTCGCGCATCACCGGCATAACGGTTGATGATTTAAGCATACAAACTCCTTTGTTTTTGACGGATCACGATCGCGATCGTAGAAATAAACAATACCAAAACCAGCAGGATCAAAGCGCATCCATAGGCGATCGCAGTCTGCTGCTGGGGCCTCGTCCCTTCAGTCATCAATGCGTAAATATGGTACGGCAAGGCCATTACTTCGGAAAAAATGGATTTCGGGAACCCCCGGGTGTAAAACGTCGCCGCAGTGAACAAAATAGGCGCGGTCTCGCCCGCGATTCTGCCGACGCTTAGAATTACGCCCGTGATAATCCCGGGCAGCGCTTGCGGCAATACAATCCTGCGGATCGTCTGCCAATGGCTGGCACCCAACGCCAGCGACGCCTCACGAGCAGACTGCGGCACTGCCATCAGAGCTTCCTGGGACGCGGAAATAATGACCGGAAGCACCAGGATCCCCAGCGTCAAACTTCCTGAAAGGATCGAAACACCGAACTGCATCCATTTCACGAACAACGCCAAACCGAACAACCCGAACACAACTGACGGAACACCAGCAAGATTATTAATGCTCATCCGGATTATATTTACGATCGACCCTTTCGGGCTGTATTCGTTAAGATAGATCGCGCACGATAAACCTAACGGCAGCGCGACTGCGATCGCACCCACGGTCAAATAAAACGTCCCGACGATAGCGGGGGCTACTCCGCCGGCGGTCATCGCT
>CAYVAO010000307.1:0-3393 GCA_964448895.1 uncultured Christensenella sp. | reverse complement strand
TCGGACGGAATTCAATACATGCTCGACCAAACGGAATGGCTTCCACTTTCCGTTTTTATGATGGTTCCCTCGTGCGTTCCCGCGACCGCCTTTGAAACCAGCGGCGCGAAATTGACGGCGAGGGACATGGAACCCTTCATCAGCCATCCGCGCGTGCTTGGCCTTGGCGAAGTGATGGACTATGTCGCGGTTGTGGAAGGCGAAGGCGAAATGCTCGACAAGCTGCATCTCTTCCGCCATCATCCGATCGACGGGCACGCGCCCACGCTCACGGGAGACGCGCTCAACGCCTATTGTGTTGCAGGACCTCAGACCGATCATGAGTGCATTACTTACGACGAAGTGCTCGAAAAACTCCGCAAGGGTTTGCGCATCCATTTGCGTCTCGGCTCCGCCAACCGCAATGTTGAAGAGATTATGAAGCAGATTGCGCAAAACAACCTACCTACGCGCAGAATGTCCTTCTGCACGGATGATAAGCATCTTGCGGATATCCGCGAAGAGGGGCATATCAACTATATCGTACGCCGCGCGGTCGCAAACGGAATCCCCGCGATGAAAGCGATTCAGATGGCGACGATCAACACCGCGGAAGCATATGGCATTCGCCACTATGGCGCGGTTGCGCCCGGCTATCGAGCCGATCTTGTGCTATTCGATAATCTCACCGATTTTAATCCGCAGTTTGTCATTACCGACGGCAAGGTGTTTGAGCCAAGCGTGGATTCGCATATCAAACCCGATCCGAAGATCTACAACAGCGTCCATCTCGCGCCGCGCAAGCCGGATATCTTCAAAATGCACATCACTGGAAAAGCAAATATTCTGCGCCTGATTCCCAAAGAACTCGTCACCGCGCTGGATGTTGAAGAAGTCTATACCGAAAACGGATTGTTTGTGCCGAGAGACGGTTTGCTCAAACTCGCAGTCTTAGAGCGGCATCACTCCTCCGGAAGGGTCGGTCTGGGTATTCTGCGCGGGTTTGATATCAAGGACGGCGCCATCGCAACCACGGTTGGACACGATTCCCACAACCTCGTCGTCGTTGGCGATAACGACGCGGACATGCTCCTCGCGGTCGATGTTCTGGAAGAGTGCGGCGGCGGATATGTCGTGGTCAGCCGCGGCGAGGTGCTGGCGAAGCTCGTTCTCTCCGTTGCGGGTCTCATGAGCGACGCGCCGCTAGAAGTGATTCTCAAACACCAGCGTGAACTTTTGGATGCGGCGGGCAAGCTCGGCATCCATACGGAGAGCGATCCTTTCATCACGCTGTCCTTCATTGCGCTGCCGGTCATTCCCGATGTGCGACTGACGGATATGGGTCTCTTCAACGTAAAGAAGATGGAGTTTTTCGATAAGCAAAATCTCTAAAGAATTCATGCACGGTTCAATCGACAAAGAGAAGCGAATATGTTGTGGAATCTGTGATATTCCCGTAGCATTTTGTGAAACTCGCTTCCAAATCTATGAATCAGTAGTATGATAAGCATGTATTAGTAGACGTTACTGTTATGTGCATTTTGTATGACAAGTAGAACAATTTGATGCAACTCTACTAAAATGTTCGTAACTCATCATCGGCGGTGTGGAGCGATTCCGTCGATTTTTCCCACAAATCACAGGAGGGTACTATGGTAGTTGGACAAAGCGTCAAACGCGTAGACGCATTTGACAAGGTCACCGGCAGAGCACGCTTTACGGACGACCTTGTCGACAAAAGCGCGCTCATCGTAAAAATCTATCACTCGACCATTGCGCACGGCATGGTCAAATCCGTCGACACCAGCGCCGCCGAGAAAATTCCCGGCGTGGTCAAGGTGATCACCTGTTTCGACGTGCCGGATCGCCCCTTCCCAACCGCCGGTCACCCCTGGTCGACCGACCCGCATCATCAGGACGTTGCCGATCGACTGCTGCTCAACCGCCACGTGCCTTATTATGGCGACGACGTCGCGGTCGTCATCGCGGAGGACGAAGTCGCAGCGGAGCAGGGTCTGCGCGCGCTCAAAGTGGAGTATGAAGAGTACCCCTTCGTTCTGGATGTGCAGGAAGCCATGAAGAACGGCGCGCCGCAGTTGCACGAGCGTTTCCCGAACAATATCCTCGGTCGCACGAACTACGAGGTCGGCAATTTTGAAGAAGCAATCAAAGAACCGGGCCTTGTGCGGATCGAGGGTTGGTATGATACCCCTGTCGTGCAGCATTGCCACATTGAAAACCATATTTGCTATGCCGAACAACAGGGCAGTAAACTCGTGATCGTCGCAAGCACGCAGATTCCGCACATTGTACGCCGCATCTGCGGTCAGGCGCTGGGTCTGCCCTGGGGCAGCGTACGTTTGATCAAGCCCTACATTGGCGGCGGTTTCGGCAATAAGCAAGACGCGCTCGATGAGCCACTCTGTGGATATTGCAGCATGCAGGTCGGCGGCAGACTCGTCAAGCTCGACGTCAGCCGCGAGGAAACATTCGTCAGCAACCGCGTTCGCCACGCGATTCGCTACCATATCGTCACCTATGCCCGCCCGAACGGTCGCTTTGTTGCGCGCGAGATGGAGTGCTATTCCAATCAGGGCGCATATGCGAGCCACGGACACGGCATCTGTGCCAAAGGCGCAAACGCGTTCAAGCAAATTTATGTGGACGACCTTGCCACAAAGGTTGACGCATATACGGTGTTCACGAACCTCCCCGCCGCCGGCGCTATGCGTGCCTACGGCATTCCGCAGGTTTCGTTTGCCATCGAGAGCAGCGTGGAAGACGCGGCAAAAGCGCTTGGCATCGATTCCGTCGTTCTGCGCCAGATGAACATGATGCCGGTTGGCTATGTCGACGCGTTCTCAAAGAACTGCAACTATTTTGACAGCTTGAATCAATGCATCGCCAAAGGCAAGGCGTATATGGACTACGACCGCTTACACGCGGCGTATGCCAACCAAACCGGGCCAATTCGCCGCGGCGTCGGTATGGCGATCTTCTGGTACAACACCGCCGTTTGGCCGATCTCGCTAGAAGCCAGCAGCTGCCGCATGCTGATGAATCAGGACGGCTCGGTACAGCTGGAAATCGCGGAAACCGAAATTGGTCAAGGCGCGGACACCGTATTTGCTCAAATGGTTGCGGACACAGTCGGCGTTCCGTTTGAGAAGGTACACGTTTTGACCGTGCAGGATACCGACGTTACGCCTTTTGGTACGAGCGCATATGCTTCGCGCCAAACTTACGTCGCTGGATTCGCGATTCACAATATCGGCACGCAGTTGAAAAACAAGGTGCTGAAATATGCGGAGTATATGACCGGAAAAGCCGCCGATACGCTCGATCTTGTCAACGGCATCGTCATCGAAAAAGAAAGCAAAGAAGAAGTCATTCTGCTTGAAGAACTCGCCACAA
>CAYVAO010000306.1:0-3398 GCA_964448895.1 uncultured Christensenella sp. | reverse complement strand
ACCCCCAAAGTTATTTACAGTTTATCATACTGTCTAACTTTAGGGGTGCAGTTCAAAACGGGTGGTCTTTGCTTATCGAAATCATTCGTAGAACGGATTTGTCGTCTTTCTACCGCGGCGTGCAAACATACCAGGCCGCGCGCTTGTCCACATCGATCACGCGAACCTCGGAAAAACACTTTTCCATCTCGGAAACGCAACTCTCCATTTCGCCTTTCGGGTTTTTGATGAACCGGAAGTAGTCGCCCCGCTCCAACCACTCGACCAGCGAAGTTGTGAGCGAGCGATTTTGATTATAGTCGAAGAGAATGACTTTTTCTTTTGTGATCCGGCGCATCTCGGCGTAGAGTTTCATTCGTTCGCGCTTTTGCAGCCCGTGGGCAACATAGGAGGCGATCGAAAGATCAAAGGATTTGTCTGCAAACGGCAATTGTTCCAGCGCGTCTGCCTGTAAGAAACGGATATCCTCGTTTTCCGGTTGCCGTTTTGCGACGGCAAGCATATTTTGCGCGGGATCGACGCCGGTAACAGAAAACCCCGCCTCGTGGAGAACGGAGCATAGCGCGCCCGTTCCGCAACCAACGTCGAGAATGCTCTCGTTTCCGCTCAAATTCAATTCACGCGCGGCATGGCGGACGATTTCCCGATAGCGTTGCTTCTGTTTTTGATAAAACAAGCCGTACACGGGCGCGATGGTGTTAAAAAGAAAATTGCCGTTCTGTTTACGCATACGTTTGCATCCTCTATAGCGGTTCGTTGTCGTGGTGGACGGGAAGTCGAATGGAAAATGTGCTTCCGTTACCGGGCTTTGATACCAACTCGATCGTGCCGCCGATCTGCTGTAGATTTTCTTTCGCGAGATACAGCCCGATTCCCTCGCCCGAAGTGCTCGCCGCGTTGTTTCCGCGATAATACGCCTCAAACACCTTCGCCTGTTCTTCCGGCGGGATGCCGATGCCTGTGTCCTGCACGGAGATCACCAGCTCTTCGTCGATCACCTCGTAGGCGATAGAGACGCGTCCACCGGAGGGCGTGAATTTATACGCGTTCGTGAGCAGATTGTAGACGGCCTGACTCAAACGGTACGGGTCGGTATACACCGAAATTTTCGGATGACTGCGCGTTTCTAACGTGATCGATTTTTGATCAAACTGTGCCTTGAGTCCGGCTATGATCTGGCGAATCAGCGCGGATACATCGACATTTGTGAGGCTCAGCTCTCCAACATCCTTTTCCGCATCGATCAATCCGCTCATGTTGGTGATGATGGAGGAAAGATTGTCAATCTGTGATTCACAGGTTTGTACTTCCTCCGGCGTAAACTGAATGATACCGTCCTGAAACCCTTCTAGATGTGTGCGCAAAATGGTAAGCGGCGTTCTGGTCTGGTGCACGAGCTCGTCGATGCGCTTTTTTCGGCTGGTTTGCTTGAGCTTCAGTCGCGCTTGCAGGGCTTCGAGACTTTCCTGAATCGTTTGAATCTTCGGCACGTGTGATTTTGGATAGCGCTTCTCCTGCCCGAGATCGATATTGACGGCCTGTTCCGCGGTTTGAATCAGGTCTTTGCTCATCCGTTTACTGAGAAAATAGCCAAGAACGAGGGTCAGCGCAAACACGATGCCAAACGAAAGGAGACTGTTTGTGACCAGCGAAAGCGCGAACTGCCGCGTCGCAATCGAGTTGCCGACGGAGCTATACCGCGTGATCATCAGTTTGCCGAGCAGCGCGCCGTCCTTTTGAATATCGATGGAGTCGATCTCCTCGGCGGTCGTGCCCATCATGCGGGAGGCCGATCCATAGCGCATCATGCCCATCATGGAGCGGCTGACGCTGACGTCCGAAAGAAGCTGACCGTCCGCGCGATACAGCCGAATCCGCGTGATGGGATCGCTCAGGTGCGAGGTCAGCTGCATCTCCAATTGCTGGGACGTATACTCGTCTGCGGACAATGCCTCGGTGGAGAACTGAACCACTTGCGATACATGCGTGTTGTAGCTTTCGGTGGAATAATCGACGAAGTATTGATTGATGCGCACGTTCAGCACGACGGAGTTGACGATGACAGACAGCGCGGCTGAAACGACCAGCGCGAGCATCCATTGTTTCCGGATTGTCATGCCTTACTCCCTCCAAACTGATAGCCCGCGCCGTATTTCGTCAAAAGCAGTTGCGGATGCCGCGGGTCAAGTTCGATTTTCTGTCGAATCTTTTTAATATAGCTGTCGATGTTGCGATCATATCCGTCATAGTCGGCCCCGTATGCTTGCTCAATGAGCTGCTCGCGGGACATGACGCGGCCTTGATTGCGAAAAAAAGCGGACAGGAGTTGATACTCCGCCGCCGTAATGGGAATCTCTGTTTCCCCGCGATAGAGCTTCATGCTGCCTGCGTGCAGACTCAGACTTCCGCATTGGTAGACGATCTCGTCTGCCTCGTGATAAACGCGCAGAAGAAGCCGCTGTACGCGCAGCATCAGCTCTTTGGCGCTGAAGGGCTTGACCACATAGTCGTCCACGCCGCCGCGAAAGCCGCGTACGCGGTCGACTTCGCCCTGCCGCGCGGTCAGCATGATCACCGGAACTTCGGAGACGGTTCGAATCTCCTTGAGCACTTCAAACCCGTCGATGCCGGGCATCATCACGTCCAACAAAACGAGGTGGACGGTGTTGCTGTTAAAAATCGCCAGCGCTTCCAGTCCGTCGCTTGCGGTCAATACCGCGTATCCTTCTTTTATAAGATACTTTTCAACGATGGTTCTGATCTCCGGCTGATCTTCAACGACCAATATCTGATAGCGCACCGTACCACCTCGTTATATGGTTGTTTTATTGGGATTACTTCCCGAGTACATCCTTCATCTTTCGATATTCTTCTTCCGTCAGTTCGCCTTTGATATAGCGAAGCTTGAGCGCGTCCGCAGCACCGTCATTGGTGCTCTTGTGAGACTTCTTGGCTGCGAGCACGATGAGCGTCACCAGCGCCGCAATAAACAGCGCGCCGAGCACGAGCCAAAGAACGGAATACGTTGTGCCGAATCCTGCGCAAAACGCACCCAAACGACCGAATCCTCTTGTTAACATCATTGTATCATACCTCCTTATTCACGGATGATTTTCTGCATTTTTTTGTATTCTTCTTCGGTGATCTCCCCGTTGATAAAACGCTTTGTTAAAACGTCTTCCGGGGTTTCACCGGACTTCATCCATTCGCCCAGCGGTTTGTGTGATTTTGCAAACAGCAAGTAGGCGACGACGCCGATGAGAAGGATCCATAGAAACATCATATTGTTCCCGCCTTTCTGTGTTA
Source organism: uncultured Christensenella sp. (assembly GCA_964448895.1). GTDB lineage: Bacteria > Bacillota > Clostridia > Christensenellales > CAG-138 > UBA7703. Next base: position 92 of record CAYVAO010000306.1, on the reverse strand, counting down.
GTTCCAGTTGTAACCGCGCATCATGCCGGGGCCATATAAGCCGTATCCCGAGAGGTAAGCGCGCACCATCCCGGGGCCTTATAGGTTCCGCC
>CAYVAO010000305.1:0-3414 GCA_964448895.1 uncultured Christensenella sp. | reverse complement strand
TTTGATGACGGTGCCCGTACGGATGAGATTCGGGTTTGTGATGGAAGGATTCAGCGACACGATCTCTTCAATTGTGGTGTTGTACATCTTTGAGATTCGCGTGAGATTATCGCCCGCCAGAACCGTGTAATCGATAATTTTTGCGGGCTTACTCGTCGGAATCTTCAGCTCCCAGCCGATTTCGATGTGGCTCTTGTCCTTCACAATCGGATTTAACTTCATGATTTCCTGCGGGGTCGTCTTATACGTCGCCGCAATTTTGAGCAGGGTATCGCCTTTTACGACCTTGTGTACCATAAACAGCACCTCCGACAGATCTATTTTTGCCGATACAACCTCATCGATCGATGCTGTTGCACGCGGCTGATTGTTGGCCCCATTATACCCCCGCGTATTGACGTTTGCAATTTGGTTTCTTGAGAAAAAGGCCGTCTGTAAGGCGGTTTTATTCATGTGAAGCAAGAGGTTTGCATTTTTTCCTGCATGTGGTATCATGAGATCGTTCGTAGTACGAAGGAATTTCGGCTGCCCTGCCGGCAAGGAGAGAAAATATGACCGATCAAGAGATCGAGAGCCTGCTCAATCAGGCGCTCAAGGATATGTTTTACAGCGTGTTGCGGCTCCAGGAGCGGAGCGTTAGCAAACTTGCAAACGGCAACCTGAGCAGAACCGAAATGCACGCGCTGGAGATTGTTCAGGATATTCCGGACGCGACGCTGACGCAGATTGCGGATATTCTCGGTATCACGAAGGCGACGGTGAGCGTCTCCGTCAACCGTCTTGTCGAGAAGGGGTACTTGGTCAAAACCCGCGCGGAGGACGACAAAAGAAAGAGCATTTTAAAGCTCACGGACGAGGGAGAGGCGATGTGCAAAAAGCACACACAGTTCCACGATATGCTCATCCAAGCCGTCATGCGGGATTTTCAGGTTGCGCAATACCCTGAGGTGCTGCAATCCATGCAGGCGCTTGTGAACTTTTTCAACCACCTGCGCGTGTAAATACGTGTATAAGAACAGGCGATAACCCGTCAGAAAGAGCCGTTATTTGCCGATAGAAAACGGGTAAAAGTGCGGGAATAAAGCGTATTTCAACAAAAATACAAAATTTGTTGCGAATAACGTTCCGCAAAAAGCAAGCCAGTATTCACGAAACCGGTATTTCACAATTGTACCGGGGTACAGTCCGGTATGCTTGACAAGAAAAAAACACCATGTTATGATTCTGCGCAAGTTAGTTAGTAGTGCTAACCATGCGCGGAATCATTTTTTTATACCATCCGTGCGTCGATTTTTATTTTTCTCACTGCTCCGGACTCATTCTTATTTTATCGTGCGAAAGGAATCCATACATGGATTTGGACGCAATCATACGGCTCATGGAGCGCGCGGAGCAGTCCGCGTTTACAAAGATTGAAGTACAGCAGGGCGACTTGCGGATTTTGCTGGAGCGCGGCGCGGTCGTTTGCGCGGAGCCTTCCGCCGTTTTGTCGCAGCCAAAGCAGAGCGCAGCCATCCAGCCGGAAGAAAAGGACGCGGTGCGTTCTCCCATCTCCGGCGTATTCTATCTGGCAAAAGAACCCGGCGCGGAGCCGTTTGTTCAGGTCGGTTCCAAGGTGAAGAAGGGCGACACGCTCTGCATCATTGAGGCCATGAAGACCATGAACGATATTCGCGCGCCGAGAAACGGAATCGTCACGGCGATTCTCGCAGCGGACGGCGCAACGCTGGCCGCCGGTGACGCGCTCTTCCTGCTGAGCGAAGGAAACTGACATGCAGACGGTACTCGTGGCAAACCGCGGAGAGATTGCCGTTCGCATCATCCGCAGCTGCAAGAAGCTGGGATTACGAACGATCGCGGTCTATTCCGAAAATGACGAGCGCTCTTTGCATGTGCGCCTTGCGGACGAGAGCGTCTGCATCGGTCCGCGTCCCGCGGACAAGAGCTATCTCAATATCGACGCAATCCTCGCGGCGGCGAAAGCTTACCGCGCGGATTTGCTGCATCCCGGCGTTGGCTTTCTTTCGGAAAACGACGCGTTTGCCGAGGCATGCGCTGAGGCGGGGATTCGCTTTATCGGGCCCCAACCTGCCAGCATGCGCGTGCTGGGCGATAAGGAAGCCGCGAGAAAGACGATGATTGCACACGGCTTTCCCGTTGTGCCCGGCTCGGAAGGCGCAATTGATACGATCAAGGAAGCGTTACAGACCGCGAAATGCATTGGCTATCCGCTGATGATCAAGGCGTCCAAAGGCGGCGGCGGCAAGGGAATTCGTATCGTGGAGGATGCGTCCTCGCTCGAACGGGAGTTTCCGCTTGTGCGCAGGGAAGCCGAGCTCGCCTTTGGCGACGGCAGCGCCTATCTGGAGGCGTATTTACCGCAAGCGCGGCATATCGAGGTGCAGATTCTTGCGGACATGCACGGAACCGTGCTCCATCTGGGCACGCGCGAATGCACGCTCCAGCGTAAAAACCAAAAGCTCATTGAAGAAGCACCCGCGGCAAACGTACCCGAAAACATTTTGCTGGCAATTGAGCAGACGGCGGTGGACATCGCCCGCGCGGTGGGCTATCAAAACGCGGGTACGGTGGAGTTTTTGCTCACGAAGGACGGGCGATTCTTCTTTATGGAGATGAACGCGCGCATACAGGTGGAGCATCCGATTACGGAGAGTATATTCGGCCTCGATCTCATCAAGGCGCAGATTCAGGTCGCGCTGGGCCATCATATCACCATGACGCAAGAGAGTCTGATTCCGCGCGGTCACGCGATCGACTGCCGCATCAACGCGGAGTGCCCGCCGGAGCACTTCCGTCCTTCGCCCGGCGTGATTTCCGCGATGCGCCTGCCCGGCGGCAACGGCGTGCGCATCGACAGCGGCTACACTGCGGGAGACGAGATATCGCCTTATTACGACTCGATGGTGCTCAAGCTCATCGCGTTTGCGGACGATCGGGAAGAGGCGATTCGCCTGAGCTTGCATGCGCTGGGAGAACTGACGATCGACGGCATCGAGCACAACTCGGAGCTTGCCCGTGCGATGCTTGCCGACCCGGATTTTCGTAGCGGAAACACGCATACCAAGTGGATCGAGCAGACGTTTTTGCCACGATTTCTCAGGAGCCGTATATGAAGGAAATAACGAGTCAGACGTTTCTGCCACGATTATTAAGGGGACACGCATGAACCTGTTTTCAGAGAAAATTGAGCAGAATCTGCCGCCGACCGGCGGGGAAACAGGCGCGCTGGAGATGCTCCGCTGCGCGCGCTGCGGACGCGATCTGGTCGCGGAGGTCGTGCTCGCGGGAGACGCCGCCTGCCCGTATTGCGGCAATCTCTTTCGCCAACCCGCGTATCGCCGTATCGAGGCGATTGTGGACAGCGGCAGCTTTATTGAGATCGAGCTCGAAACC
>CAYVAO010000304.1:0-3416 GCA_964448895.1 uncultured Christensenella sp. | reverse complement strand
GCGGTCGGGCGCGCGCTCATGAGCCGCCCGAAGCTCATGATGATGGACGAGCCTGCGCTGGGTCTTGCTCCGCTGATCGTTCGGGATATATTCTCGATCATCAAGGACATCAACCAGCGCGGGGTGACCATTCTGCTCATCGAGCAAAACGCGAACATGGCACTCGCGACGGCGGACACAGGCTACGTCATGGAGACCGGACGCATCACGATGTCCGGCCCGGGCAAGGAATTGCTCACCAACGAGGCCGTCAAGGCGGCATACCTGGGAACCTGATTCCCCCAAACAACGCAAAACGGCGGCTGCTTGAAATGGCAGCCGCTTTTTTGTGCAATTGCGCCTGTTTTATGGATTGTTCCCTTGACAAACAAATCATATATGATAAACTAACGCTACAATTTCATAAGTCTGATGAGAGAGGCGCGGTTGTCAAGAGTAGCGTGTGAGAGCGTGAAAGGGGCTGCCGCCGAAGCATCATTTCTCCGTACAAGCGGGGGAACGGGTGCTGGGCTGCGGGAGAATATGTCGCAGACTGTCACGAAAGTGGAGCGCTGTCATCGGTCAGGGGCGGAGCAAAGCTTCCGCGCCGCATCATCGCATGCAAGACCGCGCGCTTTCCATTTTTCCGGGAGGCGCGTTTTTGTTTGCCAAAACACACGCGCATAGCCGGAGACAACACCGGAAAGCGCGTTTATTTTTACTCATCACTCTGAAATTGTAAAAAACCAAATAGGACAAGAGTAAGAGAGGAAATCAAACAAATGAAGAAGATCATTGCCCTGCTGTTTGCGCTGATGCTCGTCATGTCGAGCGTTGCCTGCGCCGCAAAGCCCGCCGAGACCGCCGCCATCACCGGCGTGGAAGACGGCGTATTAACCGTCGCGATGGAGTGCGCCTATGCGCCCTATAACTGGACCCAGCCGGACGACAGCAACGGCGCGGTGCCGATCAAGGATTCCAACGAGTATGCCAACGGCTACGACGTCATGATGGCGAAGAAGCTCTGCGAGGCCAACGGCTGGCAGCTGGAAATCGTTCGTCTCGACTGGGATTCGCTGATTCCCGCCGTGCAGACGGGTCAGGTGGACGCGGTCATCGCGGGACAGAGCATGACGCCGGAGCGTATGGAAGTTGTCGACTTCGCAGGCCCGTATCTCTACGCTTCCATCGTGTGCGTCACGCTCAGCAACAGCAGCTTTGCTTCCGCAAAGGGGATTACCGATCTCGCGGGCGGCACCTGCACAAGCCAGCTGGGTACCATTTGGTATGACACCTGCCTGCCGCAGATCAAGGACGCGCAAGTGCAGCCCGCCGCGGAAACCGCTCCGGCAATGTTGATGGCGCTCGAAACCGGCACGGTCGACTTTATCTGCACCGATATGCCCACCGCGCAGGGCGCGCTTGCGGCCTACCCGGACATGGTCATTCTCAACTTCGCGAACAGCGGTGATGATTTCACCGTTTCGGATAGCGACGTGAACATCGGTATCTCCGTGCGCAAGGGTAACACCGTGCTCAAGGACGCGCTGGACAAAGTTCTCTCCGGCATGACGGCGGATGATTTCAACGCGGTTATGGCGCAGGCGATCTCTGTGCAGCCCATCGGCTAAACGCAGCCAAAGATTGATCTCGATGAAACCCGGGCTAAGGCGTGCCGCGTACTGCGGCTCGCCTTGCCTTGTTGTTATCTGTGATTTTAGGAAAAGGAGTGTGCGCGCATGACCATTCTCGCTCAGCTTGGGATTGACATTGTCAAGCTCTGGAATACCTACGCGAGCATCTATCTCACCGGCATGTGGAAGACGGTGTCGCTCGCGGTCATCTGCACGTTGGTCGGTTGCTTGATCGGTTTCTTATGCGGCGTGCTGCAGACGATTCCCGTCGGGAAAAAGGATAATGCGCTGAAAAAAGGATTACTTGGCTTATTGCGCGGCATCATTCGCGCCTATGTCGAAATCTTTCGCGGCACGCCGATGATTCTTCAGGCGGTGTTTGTCTATTACGGCCTGCCGTATTTTACAAATAACGCCGTACAGTGGCAGAGCGTTTGGCTCGCGGCGTTCGTCGTCGTCGCCGTCAACACGGGAGCATATATGGCGGAGACCGTACGCGGCGGCATTCTCTCGGTCGATCCGGGCCAGACCGAGGGCGCGAAGGCCATCGGTATGACGCACTGGCAGACCATGACGAGCGTGATTCTGCCGCAAGCGCTCCGCAGCATCATGCCCCAGATCGGCAATAACTTTATCATCAACCTCAAGGACACGTCCGTCATGTTCATCATCGGATACACGGACTTTTTTGCCACACATAAAGCAGTCGTTGGGGCTACGTTCCTGTATTTCCCCTCCGCAACCATCGAGATGGCGGGGTATCTGTTTATGACGCTGGTGAGCTCCATTTTGTTGCGCTGGTGGGAAAAGCGGATGGACGGAAACGCGAGCTATGATCTGGCCACCACCGATACGCTGGCGCATACGAGCGGGCTCGTGCGTTTTCCGCACAAGAACGACGCCGCGCAGAAAGAGAGGGGGCGCTGAACATGAGCGAACAGATTTTATCCGTACAGCATCTTTCCAAATCCTTCGGCGCGAATGTCGTACTCAAGGACATCGACTTTTCGGTCAATCGCGGCGATGTGACGAGCATCATCGGTGCGTCCGGTTCCGGAAAGAGTACGCTTTTGCGCTGCATCAACCTGCTGGAAATGCCGACCGCTGGGCAAATTCTCTTTCACGGCGAGAATATCACGCGAAGGGGCTATCGTGTGCCGGCTTATCGCGCAAAGGTCGGTATGGTGTTTCAGAGTTTCAATCTCTTCAACAACATGACCGTGCTGGATAACTGCATGGTCGGCCTTCGCAAGGTTATGCATCAGGATCGCGACACAGCGGAACAAACCGCAAAGCGCTATTTGGAAAAGGTTGGTATGCTGCCGTATATCAACGCTAAGCCCCGCCAGATTTCCGGAGGGCAGAAGCAGCGCGTCGCCATCGCCCGCGCGCTCGCGATGGAACCGGAGGTGCTGCTGTTTGACGAGCCAACGTCCGCGCTCGACCCGCAGATGGTGGGCGAGGTGTTGGACGTGATGAAGACACTGGTCAAAGAAGGACTGACCATGCTGGTCGTCACCCACGAGATGGCCTTTGCGCGGGATGTTTCGAGCCGAACCGTCTTTATGAAGGACGGCATCATCTGGGAGGAAGGCGCGCCGGAGCAAATCTTCGGTCAACCGCAGAAACCCGAGACGAAGGAGTTCCTTTCGCGCTTCTTCGAACGTTGAGTTGCTGAACAAATCAGGCAGAGCCGCCGATATGGCGGCTCTCCTTGTCTGTATTGATTCAGTCATCCGGCGCGAAAGTCAATCTAACGTCACTTACGAAACGGAACAGTAACAGATAGGCGTTTATCAAAAA
>CAYVAO010000303.1:0-3422 GCA_964448895.1 uncultured Christensenella sp. | reverse complement strand
GGCAGCGCGCGCCGGATTTCATCTTCGCTCTTGAGGTAAAACTGGTTTCCCTCCATGCGCATGCGGTCGGGTTCGTCCACAAAGCGCTGGGTTTGGATGCACAGGAGCACGTCCTGCGCCTCCGCATCGTCGGGAGAGACATAGTGCACGTCGTTGGTGACCACGCACTTCGCGCCGATCTCGGACGCGATCTTTCTTAACCCCGGCAGCACTTGAATCTGCTCCGGTATGCCGTGGTTTTGCAGCTCGATGTAGAAATCTTCACCAAACATACCTTGCAGTCGTTTGGCGTGATAGAGCGCGAGGTCGTAGTTGTTTTGTAATAACGCCTGTGGAATATCGCCCGCGAGACAGGCGGAGAGGCAAACGAGGCCTTCGCTGTGCTGCTCTAAAAGCTCGTAATCGATACGCGGACGGTAATAAAACCCGTGTAAAAACGCCTCGCTTGAGAGAATCATGAGGTTTTTGTAGCCGGTTTCATTTTTGCAGAGCAGGATCAGGTGCGCATATTCGCGATCCTGCGAGCCTTCGCGATCCCGCATGGAGCGCGGAGCGACATACGTCTCCATGCCGATGACGGGCTTGATCTCCGCTTTTTTACAGGCACGGTAAAAGTCGATCACGCCGTACATCACGCCGTGGTCGGTGATAGCGAGCGCGGTCTGTCCCATCGACTTTGCGCGCGCGACCAAGTCGGGAATGCGCGCGGCTCCGTCGAGCAGACTATATTGCGTATGAACATGCAGATGCGTGAAATTACCCATGGCGGATCTCCTTTGCGATGCGAACCAGCCTGGTCAGGCGATGGTTCATGCCGCTTTTGCCGATTTCGGCGAGCTCGGCAAGCTCGGCAAGCGTTGCTTCCGGGTGGTTGAGCCGAAGCAGCGCCGCCTCGTAAAGAGGCGCAGGCAGGCGGTTTAGTCCCATGTGCTCCTCGATGATCTCAATGGAACCGATCTGTTCGGTCGAGGCGAGCACCGTTTTTTCGATGTTTGCGGTCTCGCAGTTGGTGGTGCGGTTGACATAGTTGCGAAAATCCCGCTCAACGCGCGCGCTCTCAAACTTTAACGCGGAAGCGTTGGCTCCGATGAGCGCGAGAAACGCGGAGACATCGTCGCCTTTGAGATAGACGATCGGTTTTTCGCGCCGGAGCATGGTCTTCGCCTCCGGTCCGAATGCGGAAAGTATAGAGATGAGCTGCTCTGCAAACGCTTCCGAGCGGGCAACGATCTCCAGATGATACCCGCGATAGGGATTCGTGCAGGAACCGCTGCCTAAGAAAGCGCCGCGCAGGAACGCGCGCCGGCTCTCGTCGTCGGTCAGCAATCGCGCTGGAACAGTTTCACCAATCGAGAATTCGCCGGATTCGTTGGTGAGCAGCCCGGTATCGAGAAGCAGCTTTTCCGCGTCGTCGCCGACAAGCGTTACGAGCGTGAGCGGTCGCCTGCGCTCCCGCTCGCTGAGCTCGATCGTAGTTTCCAGTGAATAGAGCGCGTCCGCAAGCGAGACGATGAGTTTGCCGACGGCGAGCGTCTCGGTTGAAAAAGCCGCGCCGCGACCGCGACCAATCGTCAGCGCGCCGCAGGTGTGCACAAGTCCTGCCAATTGGGCAAGACGAATGGAATCCGACTTGAGCCGGATTTTTACGAGGTCTTCTTTTGCGCTGCTGGAAAACGACATGGCTGCTCCGAATCTTTTCTACTTGGTCTAGCGATCGCATTGCGATTCTGTTTCTTATTATAAACGATTTGCCGTGTTGCGTCAGTAAAAAAACGACAGGCTGCTTTATGATATCAAAAAACGCCTTGCGGCGTTTTCGAGACAACGTTATTACAACAGGTCAGCCGTTTTCAAAGCGCTCGTGAATATCCTTGGCCTCCGTCGTCAAATCCCGGTGATAGATGCGAACATTCATGCCGCTGTCCACGAACCGCCGCGCCATCTCTTCCGCCGCGGCGACGGAGCGATGGCGACCGCCCGTGCAGCCGAAGCAGACGCGTAGGATGTGCTTGTCCTGCTCCTCGTAGAGCGGGATCAGTTTTTTCAGCATCTCTTCCACACCGTCAAAAAAAGGCTTTACGGAAGGTTGCGCCAACACGAACTGCTGCACCGGTGCATCAAGCCCGGAGAACGGGCGCAGTTCGGCAATATAGAACGGATTGGTCATAAAGCGCATATCCAGCACGAAGTCCGCGTCCACGGGAACGCCGCGCTTGTAACCAAAGCTGCAAAACAGCAGCGTCATGCATTTGCACTCGTATTCGGGAAGCACTTTTTCGATCAATCCGGAAAAATCCTTTGGCTTGACGTCGCTCGTGTCGAGAATATAGTTTGCGCGATCCCGCAGCGGTTGCAAAAATACGCGCTCGCGCTTCACGCCCGTTGCGGCGTCTCCCGCTTCACCCAGCGGGTGGCGGCGGCGTACTTCGTTGTAGCGCTTCATGAGCGCATCGTCCCGCGCGTCCAAAAACAAAATGTCATATGGCGTGTCCAGCGCGTCAAACGCTGCGGTGATGGAGGCGGAGGAGTGCGAAAGCAAGCTCTCCCGGCTGTCGATGGTGACAGCGGCTTTCTGGATTGCGGGCGTGGCCTTGCTGCAAAGATGCACGAATTCCTGAAGCATGGAGGAGGGCAGATTATCGACGCAAAAATAGCCCTGCTCTTCCAAACAGCGAAGAGCAAGCGATTTTCCCGCGCCGGAGAGACCGGTTACGATTAATAAATACATTTGACTTACCTTCATCCGTTTCTACACAAACGGCAATTGATTGGTCTTACTTTACAGTTCGCTGAGCAGCTTTACTTCGCGCTCCAGCTGAACGCCTGTTTCGTCGAATACCCGCTGCTGGATGATGGAGATGAGATCCAACACATCCCGTTCGGTTGCTTTTCCGTTGTTGACGATAAAGCCCGCGTGCATGGGGCTAACCTGCGCGCCGCCGACGGAGAATCCCTTCAGCCCCGCGCCTTCTATGAGTGCGCCGGCAAACCTGCCGTTCGGGCGCTTAAACACGCTGCCCGCGCTCGGCAGCGAAAGCGGCTGCTTTTCCTTGCGCTGGCGGGTGGTTTCGAGCATGCGCTCTTTGGCGCCGCCGTCGTCGGGAGCCAGCTGAAACGTTGCGGAGAGGACGACGACCTCCGGCGCGGCAAATTTGCTCGTGCGGTTGCCGAAATCGGTTTTCTTTGTTTCTACGTCCAGCACACGCCCGTTTTTGAGGATGCGGACGCTCTTGATGATATGCCGAATCTCCGCGCCGTATGCGCCCGCGTTCATCGCGACCGCTCCGCCAACCGTGCCGGGGATGCCGCCGAGGGTTTCAAACCCCATGAGGCGCATATTTACGCTTTCGCGCGCGAGAACGGAGAGCGCAGTGCCCGCGGGGCAGGTGACGGTGGTGTCCACAAACAGCGGCGTGGTCAGC
>CAYVAO010000302.1:0-3424 GCA_964448895.1 uncultured Christensenella sp. | reverse complement strand
GCTTACCCTAAGATAAACTTGTTGATCTTCTTTGCTTCCGCCTGCGGATTGATCAAGAGTACCTGCCTGGTAATCGCTTGAATTGCATCGTCTTTCTTGATCTTTGCGGCTTCCGCAAACACTTCTTCTCCCCAGAACTGCTCCGTCGTGCAGAACACGGTGGAATACCAGCCGTACTCTTCGCCTTTTTGCGAGAGCTTTTGCTGGCGACCGCACATGGTCAAAAACATGCGCATCTGCAACTCCGTCAAACTGCTATCGAAACGGCTCTTTTCCTCCGCGCCAAATCCCGCGAGCTGCTTGATGGCGTGCAGCGGCAGCGTGCCGAATTCCAGAACCGTGTTGTAGATGCGCTTTGCGGCGTGGCTCAACGTTCCATCCGCATACGCTCCGTCAAACTCCACTTTTTCGCGCCGCGCGGCGAGGAAATACGGCGCCCACGCGCGCGTATAAAACCCGCTCTTCTTGAAGAAAACCTTGCCGTATGCGATGTCCTTCCGCTCGTCCAGCACGCGCATACGCCACTCCCACGGGTCGGTCTCCGGCTCGCCGGTGTGCCAACGCACAGGGGTATCATACGGCGGCGTTTCGTCCCAACTCCACGAAATCAACGAAAATATCCCCTCGTTGTTACCGCCGCCCATCGAAAACCCGGCCTGCAACAGCGCCGTGGTGAAATCCTGATAATTTTTGATCTGCATCTGTTCCACCGTATCGCCTCCGCTTTTTGCTTATATTATAGCAAAACAAACGAATGTGCGCACGATTGTTTTTCTTCGTTATCCTTTCGGCGCAACGCGCAGGCGAATGAGTTTTTTCACGTCCTCCAACACAGCCGCATCGGTAACGCGAATCATCAGCCAACGACCGCCGTTAAACGTCTGCGTGCGCGCAAAAAGCTCCCGAATATAGTCCGAGCAGGTCGGCAGCAGAAGTTCCGCCTCGGGCGCTTCCTTAGCGCCGACGCTGACCATCGCGATAAACTGCCCGTCGTCGGGATAAAGCGTGCAGAGCGCGCGCCCGCCTTTTCTATACTTTACATTCCAACCCGGCGCGCCGCTGCAAGTACTATGCTCGACCTTCGGCTCAATCTGATAGGTCTTTTCCGCCCAGGCGCAAAGTTCGCCCCAAAGCGGGCTTGCGATAAAATTCGCAATCTCTTCCAACGTTGGCTGTTGCGACTTCGGGTAGCGTTCAAACCAGTTCATACACGCGTTCTCCCTTTTCCGATCGGATATTGTTTCTTGCATCCGCTGCAAACGCCGAAATGCAGGTCGATCAAGTGTCCGCAGTCCGCGCAAGTGTGCGCCTTGACTTGCTCTCGCAGAAACGCCTCCGCGCCTATCTCGCGCAAACGTAAAGCATCGCGATCCAAGTCTACCCCGTATCCTTCGCGGTATCGTTTGCCAAACGCCTTGACCCGCTTGCAGGGGCGCTCCGCGCAGTCCGCACAGGAGAAATATCCGCGTTCCAATACGCAGGCACGCATGACGCACTTTCGGCGGTATGTGTCCGGCTCGCATAGCCGCGCGCGGCAGCCGGGGCAGGGGTTCTTGCCCAAGTGACGGTAGCAGAGCATGCAGTAAAGTCCGCACGGGGCAAGCATATCGATGTCGATCCGTTCCGGTGGTTTCATGCTCTGCTCACCTTTCTCACTTACTGCGAATTACGCCTGTCGCTCGACGGAATTCACGCTTGCCAGCGCTTGAGCTGCGGAAAGTGCTCGTTCATCATGGCGCGGGCGCTCTCCTCCGTCATACCGGGCATGTTGTCCAGCATGGGCTGCACGCAGATATCGATCATCTCCTGCATGGTGCAATCCGCGGTAAACGCGCCGTTTTCATAGCAATAGCTGCAATAATCCCGGCTCTTGGTACCGTCCGCTTCCGTGCCGTAGAGTTCGTCCGTTTGCCCCATCGGCATACCACAGCTCTGACAATAACGTTCTTCCATGTTGTTATCCTCCTGAATCAATTTATACGATGATTCTATCGGATGAACCCTGACACGTATTGTCATGTTTCATTCTTATGTTCTATGTTTTTTTCATGATGCTGCCAGATCGCTCTTGATGTTTTCGCGAGCCGGTTTTGCATGCTCGCGGGTTCCAATACCGTAACACCCGTACCGAACGAAAGCAGGTAACTCACCACCCAGCTATCCTGCGGTAGCTGCACGCAAACCAGCAGGCTGCCGTCCGGCTGACACTCGATCATGGAGCGTTCGAACTCATCATACACGCGAAACGCGACGGCGGGGTCAAACAGGAGTCGCATCGGCTGCATGGAGGGTATACCATCGATGCTCTGCTCCAGCGGCGGTATCTCTTCCGGCAGTTCGCCAAAGCGTTCGTCCAGCACCGTCATTTCGATGATGCGGCTTATTTTAAACAAACGAAAATCATCCTGCATACGACAAAACGCGTGCAGATACCAACTCTTATCCTTAAAGATGAGTTTGACGGGCAAAATCACCCGCCGGCTCGTCTGCCCGCTGGTGGAGCAATAGACGATCTCCAGCGCGCGGCGACCAATCAGCGCGTTCTTCAGCCGCTCAAACTTTACGCTGTCCGTGCTGCCCATTCCCCAACGGGAAAAGTCCACCTCGATCCAGCTCGTATTCTGTTTTTGAAACAGGCCGCCGAGTTTATTTAAGAGCGCGTCCACGGGTTGATCCACCGCGCGAAGGCTCTGGATGGCATACAGTATCTGGTTCTGCTCCTCGTCGGAGAGCAGCGCTTTGTCAAACGCATAGTTGGGCAAAAGCGACACACCGCCGTTTTTTCCCTGCGTCGCGTAAACGGGAACCCCCGCCAGCGAGAGCGCGTCGATATCGCGGTAGATCGTCCGCACGGAGACCTCCAGCGCGCGGGAAAGCTCCGGCGCGGTCATCGTGCCTTTGTCCAGCAGCAGATAGACGATTTGAAACAGACGATCGTTCTTCATAACTCCAGTATAAAACAAAAACCTGACACATGCGATGTCAGGTTTGCTTCTTTTGTGTTTTTTCTTTACGCGACCTTCGCCCGGCCCGCGGCGATGTACTTTTTCAGCAGCGCACGAATGGCGTTTCGCTCCCCTTCGTTTGCAATCTGACCTTTTGGAATCACCACCGCGCGGTTTTCTCCGGCGATCAGATAGATTGCATCCCGCGTCTCTCGCGCAAGCAAAATCTGATTCCAGCGAAAGTCCGTGTCTCCGCGCTCGCTCTTTGCGTGGATGCCGTTCTTATCGATGAGATAGTGCACGGTAAAATCGCTCATCTTTCCGGTCTTGTAGAGTTTGTTGACGCGCAAAACGCCGGAGACGAGGTTGAACGCAACCATCAGCGCCGCGCCGGAAACCGCGGCAATGAGGCCGACGCTCCCCGCGTTTGCAACGGAGATTCCCTGCCCGTAGCGAATCAGCGTCACGAGAACGCCGAG
>CAYVAO010000301.1:0-3427 GCA_964448895.1 uncultured Christensenella sp. | reverse complement strand
CGAGGTAGTCCGGTAAGCTGATGGAAGGCAACTCATCTCCGTGGTCGGTAAAAAAAGTCTCGAGTGATGGAGACTTTTCGAGCAACGCGAACAACGCCGTTGTTGTCAGTGCTTCCTTGGGGTGATTCTTACTCATGATTCAATGCCTCGAGCCCATTTCTAGAATTCTAGCATTCTGCGATTTCACGTGTCAACGCTTTGACGTATTTATTTCGTCCTGTACGAAAAAAGGCGTTCATTCCATAAAAAGAATATACAAGTGAAAGAACCAACTTCATAAAACGCTGAGGGAGATGAGCAGGGAGCACTCAGCTTGAGATGAAGCAAATTCTTCTCGAAAAATACGTCTTTTCAACAGGAATAGCCGTAATATTATCATTTCCGGTTGCGTTCTTATCACGACAAGCTGACTTAGGGGATCCTTCTTGCGCCGCGCCATCTGCACGTTTAGCATGAGGATAGCACTCCTGTCGATGTGCACGAAAGTAAGGATGAGAGAAAGAACGATGAAAGAAATTTTACAACGATTCCCGATCAAGGGAGAGGTCACTTCCTGCGAGCCTTACGGCAGCGGTCACATCAACGATACCTATCGCGTAGAGACCGACACCGGAGCGCTCTATATCCTCCAGCGAATCAACACACATGTGTTTCCCAACGTTGCTGGACTGATGCAAAACATCGCCTCCGTGACGGAGTTTTTAAGCAGACACGCGAAAGACCCGCGCGAAGCGCTGCATCTTGTGCGCGCGCTCGATGGCGCGCCGTATGTGGTGGACGCCGAGGGCGGCTGCTGGCGTGTCTATGATTTTGTGACGGGCAGCGTCTGCCTGCAAAAGATTGAGCGTGCGCAGGATTTTTACGAGTGCGCGTTTGCCTTCGGCAATTTTCAGCAGATGATGGCAGCGTTTCCTGCGGAGACGCTTTCGGAGACGATCCCGAATTTTCACAATACGCCGGATCGCTATCAAAAGCTCAGCCGTGCGATCGCGGAAGACCGCATGAACCGCGTGAAGGACGTTTCGGAAGAGATCACCTTTGCGCTATCGCTTGCGCAGGAAGTTGGCAAACTGCACAGTCTTCGCGAGAGCGGCGCGTTGCCCACGCGGGTGACCCACAACGACACGAAGATCAACAACGTGCTGATGGACGAGATCACCGGCAAAGCGCTCTGCGTGATCGATCTGGACACCGTCATGCCGGGCCTTGCGGCCGACGACTTTGGCGACTCGATTCGTGTCGGCGCGGCAACCGCGGCGGAGGATGAGGAAGAACTCGGCAAAATGAGGTTGGATGTGAGCCTGTTTGAAACCTATACGCGCGGATTTCTCGCGGCCTGCAAAAACCTGACTGCGCTGGAGATCGAGACGCTTCCGCTGGGCGCGCTGACCATGACGCAGGAATGCGGCGTTCGCTTTTTAACCGACTATCTGGAAGGCGACACGTATTTTAAAATTCATCGTCCCGACCACAACCTTATCCGCTGCCGGACGCAGTTTACACTCGCCGCCGATATCAAGCGGCACTTGCCAAAGTTGCAGGAGATCGTTGCTGCTGTTTCGCGCGGCTGATTGCGTGCGAACCGGACGTGACGGCAGGGCGCCTCATGGGGTATAATAGAACCGTCACCAATACGGCGTTTTCGGCAGGCGGGAGGCGGCAAAATGATTCAAAACCTGAACAAGTTTACCTTCGCGGCGTTCGGCGAAATCTTGCCGGATTCGGCAAGCAGCAGCGCGTTTCCGACCGCGGCGGAGTGGACGCAGGAACGCGTAAGCTTTTCGCAGGACGAGGTTTGGGTGTATCGCGCGGACGGAATGCCGACCTATCTGGAGATGGAATCGGGTACGGCGGCGCTCGCGGTCTCGCGCGAGGGGGAAGCGCTGGAGTATTTTTACCTCGATAAACCCGTGCGCCTGCAAGAAGGGATTCTTTTTGCCATCGTCCCGCGGGAAACCTGCGCGATCACGCGCGCGGTACATCAGGGCGGCGGCTGGACGAAACAGTATCTGCTGGAGGCCGCGTCGCTTCCGCTCTATATCAAAAACCGCCTCGAAGTGCGCGCGATCTACACGCTCTTTTATCAGGAAAAGGAGCGCGGCTTTCTCTTCAAAGGCGAGGCGCACGATCTCATCGAACTGGTCTATGTGGACAAGGGTGCGCTGCACAACGTGGTCAACGGCGCGGACACCCTGCTTTCGCAAGGCGAAATGATGCTCTATGCGCCGGGCATTTGGCACATGCAGTATGCCGATCTGGACGTGGAGCCAAGCTTTATTACGGTTTCGTTCGACCTGAGCGGCGACGTGCCGGAGCACCTCTTCAATCGCAAAATCCCGCTTGGCGCGGAGTCGGCGGCGCTGCTGAGGCGCATGCTGGACGAACGCGAAAAAAACGCAAGCTACAGCGGCGAGCTGATTCTATGCAGTCTGCAAATGCTGCTGCTGACCGTGCTGCAAAGCGGCGAAAAGCAAGAAGCAAGGTTGAAAACGCCCGCCTCGCTGCACAGCGAAAACACGATTGTCAACGCGGCGCTGAGCTTCGTCTCCGCGCATATTACGGAGAAACTCTCCGTTCCTTATCTGGCAAAGCGCTGCAATGTCAGCGCCTCCCGCCTCACCGCGCTGTTTCAGCAGCGGCTCTCCATCACGCCCGCTGATTATATTCGAAGGGTCAAGCTGGAGGAAAGCAAACTTTTGATCCGCGCGGGCGAGATGAACGTGTCCCAGATTGCGGCGCACCTGAACTATTCCAGCGTGCAGCAGTTTTCAAGACAGTTTAAAACCAAGTTTGGCGTTTCGCCGAACGAGTTTGCAAAATCGATCCGCTGAGGCGGATTGGGAGGAAGAGACGATATGGTCATCGATCGACTGGATCACGCGGCGCAATATTATGCGCTCGGCAGAGGGATTGAAACCGCGCTGCGCTGGTTTGCGGCGTATGCGGACGATGGCCGCGACCTGCCTGTAAAGACGGTGCTGGATGGCGAACGCATCTTCATCAACGGCGTGAATTACGCGAGCGAGGCAAAGCCGCAAGGGCAGCTGGAAGCGCACAAAAAGTATATCGATGTGATGTATGTGGTGGAAGGCGAAGAGAAGTTTTTCTATAAACCCATCGCCGAGGTGAAGCATGTTACCATGCCTTACGATGCAGAAAAAGAATGCCAACTGGCGGAAATCGACGCGGACGCGGCGCAGGTGCGTTTTCCGGCGGGGCATTTCCTGATCTTTTTCCCGCAGGACGGGCACCTCGCGGCGCAATTATGGGACAAGCCCTGTAAGGTGCGCAAATTCATTGCAAAAGTCGCGGTAGACGCCCTGTAAGAATGGTTTGAACGCAATAAAAAGCGCCGGAAAGCTCTGCTTTCCGGCGTTTTGTCTATAGCGTTACTTCGTGATCTCGACGACCAGGTGTTCAATCGCAG